>CAJMRU010000009.1 GCA_905215845.1 uncultured bacterium | reverse complement strand
TCTACAGAGGGTGTCTTTCTTTTGTGCAATATTTTGGATTTGCTCATTTATAGATATTTATTAATTTTTTGTGCAGTTGTTTTGTGCATAGGAGTATGTGGTACATATTTATTTGGAAATATGTATCAGGTTTGTATGGAATTTGAGAAGCCACAAGAAATTCTAGAATATTTAATTAATCCATTAGGTTTACTTGCTTTTCTTATTATATTTTTTTCTTCACTTTTGAAGGGCAGTGGAATGTTATATTCGGATAGAAGTAGTGATATATTATTTTCTTATCCCGTAAAGACTATTTGTATAGTTTTAGCAAAAATTTTTTTTCTATACTTATGGGGAGTCATTATATCTTTAGCTTTTTTGATTATTCCGATTCTTCGATATACGATATTGCTACATAGTATATTATTTGGAATTTTGGATTGCCTTCAAATATTTATTTTTCCAATTATTCCAATGCTACTAGGGGTAATATCAGGATATATTTTATATAAACAGATTGTAAATATTTATAAATCACAAGTTTTTGTCCGTAGTATTTTGTACATGGTAATACTTTTTGCTTTTATGTTTTTTATGTTTTTTTTCTTTGGAAAGGTAGATTTGAATAGCATTTATAGGCATATCCTTACAAAAGTAGATATTACTTATTTGGTTGGAGGAGTATTTTTTACATATAAAGTAGGTGCTGCATTGGCATCTGTGGTTGCATTAATAAGTGGCACTGTGCTAATTATTTACATCTCTAAAAACTATAAGAAAAGATATATAAATTTGCAAATAAATCAACAGAAAGGAAGTTCACTGAATTTATCATTCAAAAAAAATAGAAAAATATATTCCCTCTGGAAACGTGAAATAAAGAGGTATCTTTCAATTCCTATTTATTTGATAAATACAATGTTGGGAAATGTTTTGCTTCTACTGTTTGTAATATATTCATCTATAGCGTCAGAAAAGGTAACTGCATATTTTAATTTAATTAGTGAGCTTCTGGAAATTCAAGATCCTATGGTTTTATACAGTTACGCTATGAGCCTTATGATCATTTTAACTAATGTAAGTTATGCAAATATATCTATTGAGGGAAAGAATAGAGAAGTATTAAAATCCTTTCCTGTATCGATAAAAGAGTTACTTACTGCAAAATACTTATTTCATCTTTCTTTAACAGTACCGATGATATGTTTAGCAACGATTATTTTAGGGATTACTTACCATATGAATAGCTATGAATATTTTTTGTGCTTTATTTTGCCACTTTCATTCTCCGCCTTTGCCGGAGCATTGGGATTATTTATAAACCTATTATTTCCTAACTATGAATGGGAAAATATAATCTATATTGTTAAACAAAGCATACCGGCTATTTCTACAATATGTTTGAGCTGTCTGATTGGAGTTGGTATGATATGGTGTATTATAAAAATATTTGGACATAGTATTTGGAGCGCATCGTACATAGTGGCTTGTATTTTATTTGCTTTTGCCTTTTTAATAATACAGTTTATGAAGAAGATAAGTAATAACTTTTAGATTTTATTCAAATTTTATGAGGTGTTATGATGGGAAACAGTGAAGAAAAATTAGATTACTATTTTAAAGTATTATCTAATAGAATAAGGAGAAATATACTTCTTTTACTGGAAGAGGAGAGCTTGTGCGCTGGAGATATAATAAAACATTTTGATTTAACGGGAGCTACTATATCGTATCATTTAAAGGTATTGACTAAAAGTAAAATACTGGTGCGAAAGAAGCAAGGGCTTACTGTGTATTATTCACTTAATCAACCAGAATGGGAATATATAAAGAACTGGTTTAAATGTGGATAGTAAGTATTAGAGGTGAATTCTTATGGGAAAATATATAGAAATTTCAAAGAAACTTAAAGAGGATATATTTAATGGAAAATTCAAAGAAGATGAAAAGCTACCAAGTGCAAGAAAATTAGCACAGAATTATGAGATTAATGTTGCAACAGTTCTTCGAGCTTTACATGTTTTAAGAGAACAGCAAATTATATGCAAAAATAGAACAAGCAGATTTTATGTATGCCATAATATTTCCTGCATTCGTCAAAAATGTGTAAGACAAGAAATACAAAATTTCTTTGATAAAATGAGTTTGCTGGGATATTCTAAGATAGAGGTTCAAAACTTATTAACGAAACAGTTGAAAAAAGAAAGTGTTTTTAAAAGATAAAAGAAATCGTATTACTAATAATATTTTGTATTGTTGGTAATGCGATTTTTTTATAAATAAAAATTTTGTCTGATTTATTACAGATAAAGGCCAGATTATGACAGGTTGTCAGAATATAAAAAGTGTCATGATATAATAAGTCAACAAGTGAGAGAGAATTTTAGTGATTTGTATATGAATAAGTAGAAGTTAGGGGGAGATGTAATGGCAGGGTATTTAAAAGAACCAGTTGTATTACAATGGGATATGAAAACAGGATCTTATGGCAAAATTGTACAGCATATTATCGAAAAAAAAGTATGTGAATTAGATCCCATTAAAATAAGGTACATAAATCCTAAAGATGTAGATGATTTTTCTACTATTGATAGGATTAAGAAGCAAATACTTGTTCAGTGTTCTCAGATTGAAATGGACTTTTTTGAAATAACTGAAGAACAAATAGAAAAATTGAATATTGATCAGACATTTCAATATTTTTTAAAATTTGATAGTTTTAATCTTGAAATCTCAATGTATTCAAAACTAAAATTCCTATTACAAAAAATCGAAGATTTGAACGTAATAGTATATATTACGGATAAAAATTTTTATCAAAGTGTTGAATTAATAAAATGGATATATAATGAAAATTCCAATATTTCCTTTTATATATATCCGGATAAAAAGAAAGAAAATTTTTTGGTTCATGTACCTAAATTACATAATGCAATATTAGAAATTATATCGTTATGTAAAGTATATAAAAATATTAAATTATCTATATACGATAAAGAAAAAATAATAAAAGATATACTTCCTTTAAATTATTATAGACATGGTAATTTTTGTATTACGGAGACAGGAACAGTTGCATTGTATGATTTTCTTCCTGATTACGAATACGGACTAATTACAACTGATAAAACTATTAAGGAAATATGGAGGGATATCTTAATAGAGCATGGTGATAGTGACTTATGTAAAATCCTTGAAGAACAGAGATACTGGTTCAAAAAGAGGAATGGAAATGGAGACCAGCTATGAAAGTGTTTTTTACAGAAATTTTTGCATTATATAAGAAAAATAAAAAATTTTTTCTTATAAATAAAAAATTGGATACAATTATTCCAATTGAAGAAACGTTATATTTTATGCTTAATCAAATAATCCTGAACGGAGAAATGGATATTAATGCTATAAGGATACGGGCAGATACACTAGATATATTGTTGTATAACCGTATATTGGGGGTGAAAAATTGAAGGTTATTTTGATTAATACAGATTTTATGCATGATGTAGATACTACAGTGCAGCCATTAACAATGTACACTATTGCAGGAATTATTTCACCATTTGTTGATCAAGTAGAAGTTATTGAACCTATGAAATATAGAATTGCAAATCTACAGGAAGATATATTAACTGTAATACTCAAAAAAATAAGAGATGCTGATCTTTTGGCATTTACAGTAAATACGTTTTCTTGGGCAGAAATTTTACGGTTGATTAAAAAAGTGAAAGATAATAATAAACAAATAAAAATTGTTATTGGCGGAATTCATATATCATATTTTTATAAGGAAATTATGTTGAAAACTCCCCAAATTGACTATGCTTTAGTAGGAGAAGCAGAAATTGCCTTTCCAAAGTTTATTCAATATCTTAAAGGTGAATTGCGCATTGAGGAAGTGCCAAATTTAAAGTATGTTCAACATGAAAAACTAATAGAGAATGCAAAAGCACCGTTAATAGATTTCGAACATGAAATAGTTCCTATGCCTCGTTATGATTTGGCAGAAAAAAATTTTTTTGACAGATTTACATTTGAAGCATCGAGAGGATGTCAAGGAAACTGTAGGTTCTGCTCTATATTTTATAAAAGATGTTGGAGAAAATATTCGGAAGATACGGTATTAAATCGTTTGTCTATATTTAAAAAATATTTGGATTCTCTATGCAAAAACAAAGATTTTATATTTACAGATGATTGTTTTACTACGGATCAGCAATGGGCCAGAAATGTTTTAGGTGGAATGTTAAACTTAGGATACAAAGATTATAATATTTTAATTGAAGCTCGGGCAAAACATTTATGGGATGAGGCATTGCTTGATATGATTAAATCTTATGATAATTTGCATATACAAATCGGTATAGAAAGTGGCTATGACGAGGGATTGAAAAAGATTAACAAGGAAATAAGAGTAGAAGATGTATTAAAAACGGTTTCATTACTAGAAAAGTACGACTTATGCAAAAGAGTATTTACATCGTTTATTATTGGATTTCCATGGGAGTCTAAAGAAGAATGTATGAAAACAATAGAATTTGCAGCTTTTTTAAATGATTGCTATTCAATCACTGTGAATGTAGCGTGGTGGATGCCGCTACCTTCAAACTTGTTTTCAAAATATTTTAAAGATACAAGTATATTTACGCAGGATAATTTTGCAACAAATAAAGAAATTTTTTATCAAGCACACCCGAAAATTGGAGTTAATGATGTTATGGATATTGATAGGTGTGATTCAATTTACAAAAATCTTGGGATTTGCTGGAGATTATGAATTACAAGAAGGGAGGATGCCAATAGGCGGAAGTATATGAACAAAACAAAAACGATAGGAAAAATTGATAAAAAAACAATTCAAACAGAATATGGAAAATTAAGCGGACCTCTTAACATTATGTGGGATATGACAAATAAATGTAATTTGTGTTGTATGCATTGTTATAACAAAAGCGGAAAAGATGCACATTACAAGGATTTAGATGATGAAGATATGATGAAAATTGCTCATCATATTGCAGAAGCAGGCATACCGATAGTGTGTTTTTGCGGTGGAGAGCCATTATTGAGATATCCATTACTTCTGAAGGCAGCAAAAGTTTTGTCGAGCAGAGGAATAGTGGTAAATATGGTGACAAATGGATTATTACTGACGACAGAGAAAGTAAAAATGCTACGAGAAAGTGGTGTAAATGGTATTCAGATTAGCCTTGACTCATATTCACCGGCTATACATGACAAATTTAGAGGGAAAGATGGAGCTTATGACAAAGCCTTGGAAGCAATAAAAATAATTCTCAATTCGGGGATCGTTCCTGAGGTTACATTTATTCCAACAAAGCAGACTTATCAAGGGATAGGGAAGGTTATTGATATTTTGATTGAAATGGGAATTAAATCTCTTAATTCCATGCCTTTTATACCAATAGGAAGAGGATATGATAATAAAGAGCAGTTAAAGATGTCAGTAGCAGAAAAATGGGAATTTGAATGGCTTGTTCGGAAAAAACTTTATGAATACCCAGATTTTTCCTTTAATAATGGTGATCCTTTAGAGCATATTTATTTGTTTTCGCAGAATCCAGATGCAAAAACTATTACATACGAAATTAGATGTAATGGAGATATTGTAGTAAGTCCATATTTACCGTTCTTATATGGCAATGCTGTAAGTAATACATTAAATCAACTGTGGGAAGATGGGCTAAAAGATGTATGGAAGATACCTGAGGTTAATAATGCAGCAAAAAGAATTGTTTCATTAGATGATATTGAGCAACAGAAAAATAGACCTTGGAATAACCAGGATATACAATTATATAGTGAAAGGAAGTGAAAAAAATGATTTTTAACAAGGTTGAAAATAGTTATATCGGTCTGTTACGTGAGGAAACAGATGGTACACGTTTATTTTATCCCAGAGCACATTCAAAACCTCATTTTATGAATAAGACTGTGTATGAAATTTGGGATCTTATTGATAATCGTTCTGCACAAGAGATTGTAAACATATTGAAACATAAATATCCTGGTGTATCAGAACAGAGATTATTAAATGATGTAAATCATACAATAGCTTATTTATTAAATTTAGAAATGATTAGGGAGGTAAAGTAAAATGGGAAAAAAGAATTGCTTTGTATCTTTGTTTGAAGAAAAAGATTTTTTAGAAGCATCAAAATTTATTATCGAAGAAAAAGAACACTGTCATGATGGATACTTATTTTTTCCAGAACAATACGAAGGAAAAAATTTTCCGGAGTATTATCGGGCAATAAATATGAGAACAAATCATTTCCATGAAGCAGAAGTATACCTGAATGTAATTGATAAAGTGACAAAAGAAAGAATTGGTGTAGTGGGAATTTATATTTGCCCCAACAATTACGTAGTATATATAACTACAATGGTATTACAGAATAAAGGATATTTGGAAGTGGCACTTGCTCAGTTAAATGCACAATTAAAAGCACAATCTGTTGAGTACGTAAAAGTTAAATTTACAGATCAAAGTGAAAATATTGCACATACATGGCAGGAGAATGGATTTGAAAGAGAATGCGTTATTCGCGCAGAAGGAATCAAGAAAAGCGATTTTTGGATATATTCAAAAAAACTGTAAAGTGAGGAGAAAAAATGTTAAATTCGAATATCAGTAATGAAAGCGCTCAAGGATTTGGAGAATGGTTAAGAGAAAGTAATTATGCTTTCATTTACAAAACTATGGCTGGAATATTCAATACGGTAGAGCCATGGATTGATGAAAAAATTATAAATGAAATGCTGAAAGATGTAACAGAAATTGATAGGCATATAACAGAGTTTTTCTTATTGGGATATGCAAAAGATAAAAAACTGTTGAAAAAAATATTAGGAGATAGGAACCTGGAATTTTTATGTGAAACAGGATTTGCATCAGACGTGGAGGGGCTAATTGAACCTCAAGGATTTGTAATTTTACCCGTTGATGATTTGTTTTTGATCGTAAGTTTACCTAGCTGCTATAGTAATGCCAAAAAACGAATGTCGGATATTTATATAGGATCGGATTCTACAAAATTAATGAAATATATCAAGAGAGATTCTTATGATAGTGTTTTGGATTTATGTGCAGGTTCTGGAGTTCAAGGATTAAACATTATAGAAAACGCTGAAAAAGTGGTTGAAGTAGAGTTGAATGATGTGGCATATAATGCTGCCATATTAAATGGAAAAATCAATGGAATATCTCCAAAGAAATACGAAGTGAGGAAAAGTAATCTGTATCAAATGGTACCTGAACAATTTGACTGTATTATTAGCAATCCACCATTTGTTCCAGTTCCAGAAAATATTGTTTTTCCATTGTGTGGAGATGGAGGCGAGGACGGACTCGATTTGGTAAGAAAGATTATTAGCGGCTATACACAACATTTAAAACCTTTTGGAAAAGCATATATGGTTTTGGAATGTATAGGAGATGAAGAAGGTCCTTATGTAGTAAAATGCATGAAGGAAATTTTGAAAAGTGGAAGTATCAATGTATCATTAATCAATAGACAGCAGATAGAATTTCAGGCAGACGCATCTGCCAAAATTGCAATTGAGATATATAAAGATCCAGAAAATTATAACAATTACTATAATGCATGGATGGATATGTTCAATAGAACAGGAGCTACTTATATTTATCCTGTTGTTGTGGAATATATCAATAATGGAAAACCTTTAGAAATAAATATTATCAGAAATTATAATAAATGGGCTTTAGATTCTAAATTTGAATTAGCACCAGATGTGGCAATAGTAAAAAAAGAAAAGGATTTTTATGAAGTTACAGTTAATGGAGTAGGTAGAGCTGCGTTTGATGAGGAAGTTAAACACTTAATAGAAGATATGCCAGGGAAGAAATTACGAGAATATCTGGATACGGAGGATAATCCCAGAATTAATATTTCGAAGATTAAGAGTTTGTTGAATACAGTGAACGGTTTAGAGGCCAAAGGGATTATCATTCCTAAGTAAAATTTGATATATTGTATATTTATTACGATATATAAAATAATGGGAAAGGAGGAATATATTATGGAGTTATTAACTAATGGTTATGATAGCCCTGAAATCGTATCTGATGATGGAAGCATTCAGCCAAGAGCATTAGTTTTAGTAAACGTTAATGTCTTGGTAAATGCAAACGCAAACGCAAATGCGAATGCAAATGCGAATGCAAATGCAAATGCGAATGTAAATGCAAATGTGTAAATGTAAGGGACTAAAGTAATGAAAAGAGCTGCATGGTACATAGAGGTAAACTGTATGTCATTATGTAGCTCTTTTTAAATAGAAAGTTTTGATGGGTAAAGCATGAAAAAAATATTTATGAGTATATTTGGTAAAAGTAAGAATAAATTTATAATTCTTACTGTAATTAGTCTATTGCTTGCAGCTATTGGGATTGTATTACCATATTTAAATGGTGAATTTATAGATTATTTGGCTACAGGAGTGGGATATAGTTTTATATTAAGAATGTGTATTTTCATTTTGTTATTGGGATTGATAAATGTTACTCTATATTATGTGAAGCAAATTTTGAATGCAAAAATTAAATTGGAATCCTCCTATTTATTAAAACTAGAAATTCTTAAACATCTTAGAGATATTCCAATATTGTCATATAAGAAATTCACCCCGTCTTATTTGAATCAGAGAACCGAACAAGATATAGGAGATATTGTTTCCTTTATTATATCAAATTATCCGGCAATTATATTGAATGCTATTCAGATTATAGGATTATTTATTATAATTAGTAGAGTTAGTAAAGGGGTTGTTATACTGATGCTGATTTTTCTTCCGGTGTATTATGTTATGTACGTATTTCTTAGAAAACCATTATACACGAAAAGTTATGCATCAAAAGAGGCACATAATTTATATTTTAATACATTGAATGATCAATTAGCTTTCATGGAGGAAATAAAAACTAATGCAAACTATGAATACAATAATCTATATATTGATAAATACTATAGAAAATACTATAGAAATTATTTAGAGTTTGTAAAAATAAGTGGAAAGTCAATTTCAATAGAAGGAATTATATCAGCCTTATTTCAAGTGGCTACATTTTTATATGGTGGTTGGCAAGTTTTAAATCATAACATGTCCGTAGGACAATTGACTGTTATGTGTACATATTTTTCTATGATGCTTCAATTGATAAAATATTATTTTGAACTTGGAAATTCATTTCAAAATGTAAAAACATCACTACACAGACTAGAAGCTATTTTTCATATTGAAGTAGAAAAAGAAGGAAATATTCTGTTGGAAAAAATAGAGAATATTTCAGCATCAATTACATTTGGATATGATTCAAATAACTTTATTCTAAAGGAGTTACCATTAGAGTTGTGTAGAGGAAAAATCTATTGCGTAGTGGGAAAGAATGGAGAGGGAAAATCAACACTTACCAAAATATTAATTGGGATTCTACATGCAAAATCAATATTAGTCAATGGAATTAATATTGATTGTTTAAATATGGAGGAACTGAGAAAAAATAGTATTCTTTATATTTCTCAAGCATTAAACTATCCAAATAGGACTATAAAAGAAATATATCAGGAGTACAATTCTAATATTCGGTTGGAAGATGTTATTAGAAAGATTAAGGAACATGATCTGAATGAGGAACAATTAATACCTTTATATCAAGAAAACTGGAATAAGAATATAAATACTTTATCAGGAGGAGAAAAACAGATAGTCTCTATTCTAAAGTGTTTAGTAAAAGAAGCTGATATGATTATTTTTGATGAACCGACCTCTAATTTAGATATAAAAAGAATAAATGCTTTATTAAGATTAATTGAACGATTGAAAATGGAAAAGAAAATACTATTAATAGTGTCACATGATTCAGAAATAATACAAGCAAGCGATATTATTATTAGACTTGGAAACATTCAGCATTAACAGCAGAAGATAACAGAATAAAATAGTCACGTGAAAATTTTAAAAGTTAAAATACGAATAAAAAAATGGTTCCAAACTATAAAGGAATGGAGCCATTTTTATTTTATTGCTATATTCCGTTATTATAGGTATTTGTTTGATTCCTAACTTTCTATGAGCCGGGCATAACAGGTTGCCATGAAAAGGGAAGCTGGATTTATATTTGGTAGTATTTCTTATATCCTATGTAATTGTCACCCACTTCTAGAGTACCGAACAGCATGAAATCTAAGACCGGAATATTTACACGCTGAGGACAATGGAAGCTGCCATTGTCTAGAACCTTATGGCATAGGATAAATTTATTATCTTCCCAGAGTAAAGCGTTAATCTGTAAATGTTTAGTTGAATAATCCGGGGTGAAATCCATCACCTGTCCGATGCTTGGAAATCATCATTACGTTTTGCAGGAAATCACGATTCCGTCAAAAAGGAAATCATTTTATTACTAAATCCTTATAATGAAGATATGCACCCTATGGTGTAAATTCATTACAAGGAGGTCACGATTATGACCAAATATCGAGAAATCATCCGTCTTACTGGATTGGGCTTCTCTCAACGTAACATCATGGCAAGTTGTGGTGTTGCTCAGAAAACTGTAGTCAAGGTTCAAAAACGTGCCAGAGAATTAAATCTTTCTTGGCCTCTTGATGAATCTATGACGGATACTGAACTTCAAAGACTTATGTTTGCTAAGACCACCAGAAATATCTGGAATGGAATGGTGACCGTTTTCGCAAATGGGCTGAGCGGATTGGCATAAATACGTACACTGTGGTCAATGCAATACTGACCTCCAAGCGTGTGGAACAACAGACTTATAGAAGCTGCATGGGACTTCTAAAGCTTACTGATAAATATTCAGAAGTTTTGCTTGAAGCCGCCTGTAAAAAGGCATTATCCTATACAGCTTCGCCCAGTTACAAGAGTATCAAAAACATCCTCGTAACGGGTTCTGTAAAAACGGAACTAGAATCATCTGGATCCAAGACCACACATAAAGCACACGGCATCACAAGGGGTGCCGACTACTATCGGAGGTAATCACATATGACAAATCAGAGTATAATAGATAAACTTATTGAAATGCGCCTAACCACAATGGCAGATGCATTCCGTAACCAGCTTAACGATTCTAAATTCAAGGAAGTTCCTTTTGAAGACCGCTTTGGAATGCTGGTAGACATCGAATACAGCAATCGCAAGAATAACCGCCAGAAGCGTCTTATCCACAATGCCGGATTCGACCAGCCGGAAGCAAGTATCATGGATATCAACTATACTTCCGGACGCAAGCTGAACAAGGAGCTGATAAACAGACTCGCCACCTGCGAATATATATCTGAACACCGGAATCTATTTATTACCGGTGCAACAGGCTGTGGTAAAACATACATGGCATGTGCCTTTGGTATGGAAGCCTGCAAGCAGTATTACAATACCAGGTATGTCCGTATGCCAGACTTACTCATGGATTTGGACATTGCACGAACTGAAGGGAACTACCGCAAAGTTATGGCAAAATATTCCAATCCAGTGCTTCTCATTCTGGATGAATGGATGCTTCTCAAACCAACTGATACAGAGCAGAAAGATATCTTCGAACTTCTTCATCGGAGACGCAAGAAATCATCAACCATCTTCTGCTCTCAGTATGTATTCGAAGAATGGTACGATCAGCTTGGAGGAGAAGCAAGTCCTCTGGCTGATGCAATCATTGACCGTATTGCCCATGACAGCTATCAGATCAACATCACAAGTATTGATGCTGAGCATGACAAGTCCATGCGGGAGGTGTATGGCCTAGATAAAACACTGCGCGAGTAAACTCGCATAGATGATTTCCACTTTCGGACATCTGATTTCCAAATTTCCGGAAGTGCGATTTCATCGCACAAGAATATTCAGTTTAGTTTTATGGTAATTACAAATTTATCTTTTTCATTCATAATGATAGCAAATAGTTTTTTACTCCATCATTTTGAGAGAAAGTAGATTTTTACTACAATTGGAGATTTCATTATAAATGGTAAATGTGCTCCAGGTCCATTCCTAGTTGAATGGCTAGAAATGATGATACCTTGCAGACAAGGGAAGCTCTTGCCGGTGTTGCATGGCATCATGAAAGAGCGCTAATAGATTTACATACATATATATAGATTATATATACGTAAAAGGCATAATGTATTGTTTGTTTTCAAGAGTTGTATTGAGAAACTGTATGATAACGGACGATTTTGTGTTTAGTAAAGGTAGAGTGATTATTACCTTTTGAATGCTATGTTTTTTAGAAAAGTTTATGGGGTAATGTATACGGTTTAAGATGTGTATAGTCTAGAAATAAAAAAAGGATATAGTCTATTCCAAAACTGAAATATCTATATCCTATGTGATTTCTTATGAAAATGAAAAAAATTTTTTCATCTCGTTTAAAATAAGAAGAAACGCTACTAGAATTATTGAACACATTATTACTATTGCATAATTAATTTTATGTAATAACAACAATACAGCAATTATGAAAAATAGAATAATAAGAATATTTTTTTTGACTTTGCTGTAATATAGGATCTCTTGATTATCAAGAGTGCGATTATCACTATTGGATATTTTATTGAAAAAAATGTATATGCCACTTATTAATGTGATACATAAAAGAAATAGAGGAAATTTCAAAAAATAGTTTTGGGCTATAAGTAAAATAAGAATTATTATGTTAGAAATCATATAACAAGCTGTTTTACTTTTGCAATGCATACCACCGCTAAATGATCTCAGTGGAATAAAAGATAATAACATTATTATGGCAATATCTATTTTTTCAATGAGGCAAGCAAATAATAAGGTGGTCAATATATTTGCAATTATTATAAACCCATTTGTTAGTCCATAAGTATATATTTCGATATCCTCAGGTTCAATAATATGATAATCAATCATTTTTTCAGTCAAATACTTATTAATAGAGCACATGGTTAAAAATGGGATTTTTTTAATTTTTCGTGCCCTTCAGGTAGCGTATCTTCATACATTACATACCAACAACGCTGATTAGAAGCGATTGTTGTGATTAGCAGTGCAAAACTGGCTACTGAAGATAGTAATTTGACATTTGTATTTTTTTTGATAAGTTTGATTTTTTTTAACATATTTTGTAACCTTCCTTTTTTATTTTGGATGATTATAGCATAGGAATGGCAATTACCTATGAAACTGTAATAAAAGGTATGTTATATGTAATAAATGGCACTTAGGAGTAAAATAAAAGAGACTATCTAATCTAACAGGATATGGATATATCAAGAAGAAATTAAGAATGAATTAAATTAGAGGGAAAGGGAACAATAATATTCTATGAACGAGTGTTCTCAGTAGATAAAATACCATAAAGAACAGCACTTACTTCAAAGGAGTCACCTAGATCCAAAAATTCTATTGTACCATTATATTTTTCCACTACCCTTGTAACACTATGTATGCCAATTCCACTTTGCTTATAATGACGTTTGCTGCTCAATGCAATGTTTGCCTTTTTTATTTCTTTACTATTGCAGATTTTTAAAATCAAAGTATGTTCTTTATAAATGATATTCACAGCAATCCATCTTTTTGAAGCTTCTATTTTTTCACATGCCTCTATTGCATTATCCAGGAGGTTTCCTAATAATATCCCGGCAGCGCTATAGTCCAGATTCATTTGCTTGGGTACTAATACCGAGGCTTCTGTTGCGATATGCCTTTTCTGGGCATTACGAAGTTTATTATTCAAAATAGTGTTGACAATTATATTTGCAGTGTATATGGTTTTTTCTCCTTCGTCTAATTCACCAATGATCTTTTGAAATTCTTTTTTAAAATCTACATTTGCTTTCTCTATTGCATAAAGGGCAATCAGACGATTTTTTAAATCATGTTTTATTTCTTGTACCTTTTTATTTCCTGCTTCGATTTCACGATAATACTGTTCCTTCATCTTCACTTCTTGCAGAAGGAGTTCATTTTTATAATTATCAGCTATTACAATACTTAACTTGTGAAAAATAGCAAATGTCAGTATGTTTGTTAATAATACTAATAAAATAATTGCCAAGCATAGTACATTTCCGGTTAAATTATCATAGGTTCCAGTTAAATATATTGCCATACAACTAATAAATACGCTGGAAAGAGGTATTAAAAAAAGTAATAGGCTCATCTGTTTTGATAAATTTGGTAACTGAATTGCCCAACTATGGCATATAGCCCGAACCAGAAGATATCGAATAAATTCACAAATCAGCACGGAAATATAAAAAGATATTTCCATGCTGATTTGTGTTTCAAGTCGGAGTGTCAATAAAAATCCTATAGGCTCTGACACAAATCCCAAACCAATGTATAAAATCGGTAGAATTATATAATATAAACGAGAATACGAAAAAGATAAACTGTACAGGTATATCATACAGATACTACATAATAAATTGATAGTTGGATTTTTATACATGTTTACTATACTTGTAGTAATTGTACAAAAAAGAAATAGAAAAATCAGTTTATAGCGATCAACTTTTCGTTCTTGACTGAAACATTGCAAATATTTTTCTAATATCCCAAAATCTAAGCAATTCGTTAAGCATATAAAAAAGAAAGATTTCATAACTGCTCCTTTAGGAATTGTAAATGACGTAGTTTAATTTCCTGTCGATAGGCCCGTCCAACATGGAGAGTATTTCCATTTTTTAACAGAAGTTCATCACGTACCACCTGTACTATTTCGGAAAGATTCACAATACATGCCACTCGAATAGATGCAAACATACGCTTATCTAATTGTGACCATATCTCATCTAAATTTTTGTTACATTGATATATATCCCCTGTATTGGTGTGTATAAGGGCTTTTCTTCCAAGTTTTTCTATATATACAATGGATTGGCAAGGGATACTGTAGCTATTTTTACGATAGCTAAAGACAAAATTTACTTTAGCCATACATAAGAAATCACATGCTTTATGAAGCACTTTGCTGAAATTCTCAAAAGAAACCGGTTTTAAAATGAAATCAAAAGTCACAACTTCAAAAACATCATAAACATATTTAGAAAAACTTGTAAGAAAAACGATAAGGGAATGGGGAGAGTCTTGCCGTAATTTTTTAGCGAGAGTATGAAACTTTTTCTGTAAAATAATGTTTAGAAGGTTCTTCTATGATACA
>CAJMRU010000008.1 GCA_905215845.1 uncultured bacterium | reverse complement strand
AATATATTTATTAGTTAAACAGCCAACTAAAATTTTTACATTAGAAGAGGGAATACTATCTTCAGAAGAAACAAATATAGGGTATGTTATAAGAAACGAACAAGTAATTCAAGGACAGAACTATAAAAATGGTATGGAAAAAATAAAAGCAGAAGGGGAAAAAACAGCGGTAAATGAACCAGTATTTAGATATTATAGCAAAAATGAAGAGGATTTAAAAAGTAAAATATCAGATTTAGATGCTAAGATACAAGAAGCTATGTCAAAAGAAACAGATATTTTTACTTCTGATATGAAATCAATAGAAACTCAAATAGATACAAAATTACAAGAAATAAGTAAAATAACCGATGTAACTAAATTGCAAGAATATAAAAAAGAAATAAGTAGTCTTATAACCAAAAAAGCTAATATAGCAGGGGAAACTAGCCCACAAGGTTCATACTTGAAAGAGTTAATAAATAAAAGAAAAGAATATGAAAAGCAATTAAATTCAGGAGCGGAATATGTAAAATCACCAATAAGTGGAGTAGTATCATACAAAGTAGATGGATTAGAAGATGTTCTAAAACCAACAAATGACTGCTTTTCAGCATTAAATAAAGAATATTTAGATAAACTTAATTTGAAAACTGGAAAGATCGTTCCAACAAGTGAAGAATCAGGAAAAATAATTGACAATACATCATGCTATATTGCAACAATAACAAATTCAGAAAATGCTAAAAATGCAAAAGTAGGACAAAAAGTAGAAATAAGATTGCCAAATAATGAAGAAACAAAAGCAGAGATAACATATATCTCACAAGAAGGCGATGATGATATTTTATTAATTTTGAAAATAAATAAACATGTAGAGGAATTAATAGAATATAGAAAAATATCTTTTGAATTAATATGGTGGAGTGAAAATGGGTTAAAAGTTCCAAATCAAGCAATAATAAATGAAAATGAATTAAATTATGTTATAAGAAATAGAGCAGGATATTTGGACAAACTATTAGTTAAAGTTGTAAGGCAAGGAGAAAAATATTCATTAGTAAAACCATACAATACTGAAGAATTAAAGGAATTAGGATTTTCAAGTAATGAAATAATTTCATATAAAAAGATAACATTATATGATGAAATTGTATTAAATCCAGATGTGAGTAAAATTAAAGAATGAAATATTACAAAAATATTACAAAACTATTAAGAATAAATTACATTATCAAAAAGTATTGACAATATTGAAAAAAAAGTAGATACTTAGGAAAAATGATAAAAATAATACAAAGGAAGTAATTTAGGAGGTTTTTTTATGTCAGGAGCATTAATGAACAAAGTGTGGGACTTATTTGGAATGGATACAGCAGAACCAGAAGGATATGAAGATGAAGATATATATGATTATGAAGACGAAGAAGAAGAAATGGACACAGAAGATAGAAAATTCTTCGGAAAGAAAAATAAAGTTGTAAGTATGCCACAACAACAAACACAAACAAATGCAATAAAGATGGTGATTTCACAACCAACATCATTTGAACAATCAGATGAAATTTGTAGCTTTTTAAAAGAAAGAAAATCTGTAATAGTTAATCTAGAATATGTAAATAAAGATGTAGCTAGAAGAATTGTAGATTTTATTAGTGGTGGAGTATATGCATTAGATGGTTATATCCAAAAAGTATCTAATTCAATATTTTTAGTTGCACCATCAAACTATGAAATAACAAATGAAATGGCTAGAGAAGAAATAAAAAGCAAACTTTCAGTTTCTTGGTTAAAAAACAACGGAATAAACTAAAAAGAGTTAATAAGTGTATAAGGTGATATAAAAGTAAACTTTAACTTATAAATTACAAGAATTTATAGAACATATCTATAATAGATAAAGAAAAATATGAATCTATTTTATATTTTTTCTTAAAGGAGGAAAAAATGATTACACCATTAGATATAGAAAATAAAAAATTTTCAAAACAAATGATGAATGGATATAATGTCGAAGAAGTTGATGATTTTTTAGATGATTTGACAGATGATTATAGTAAAAATTATAAAGAAATAACAGAGTTGAGAACAAAAGTTGAAGAATTAAATAAAAGCTTAGAACAATATAAAACAATTGAAGCTACATTACAAAACACACTTGTAATGGCTCAAAAAACATCAGAAGATATAAAAAATGTTGCTAAGCAACAAGCTGATCAAATAATAAATGAAGCAAAAGGTTCTGCAAAAAAACAAGCTGATGATTTAGAAAATGAAATTATAGCAAAAAAAAGAGAATTAGATGATATAAAAAAACAATTTGATATATATAAGGCAAAAATGGAATCACTTTTAATTTCACAGTTAGAATTATTAAAAGATGTAAATAAAGAAGATTAGAAAGTATAAAAAAGATAAAACATAGAATTTAGTGTTTTGTCTTTTTTGCTTGTTGAGAAATATTATTAAACTTTAAAGAGATATAACGCAAGGTTAAAAAAATGATGTTGTTTCTAAAAGAAAGAATATGAATTTTTAAATTTCTTAATACAAAGCTAAAATAATTTTAATATTATAATTTCTATTCAAAAGAAAAAATGAGTAATAATTTATGAAAAGTCACATATAATTTAATAAACTGATTTACAAAGGAGAGAAAAAATATGTGGCATACTTTAGGAAAAGAAAAAGTTTTACACGAATTTGGGACAAGTGAGAAGATAGGATTAAGTGAGATTACAGCAAAGAAAATACAAGAAAAAAAGGGAAAAAACAAATTACTAGACAAGCCCAAAGAGCCATTAATTGTAAAGTTTATAAAACAATTTAAAGATTTTATGATTATAATTCTAATTATAGCATCAATAGTTTCTGCTGGCATGGCTTGGTATGAAGGAAGTAATGATTATATTGATTCGATTATTATAATAGCTATTGTTATATTAAATGCTATTATGGGAGTTTTGCAAGAAGCAAAAGCAGAAAAATCAATTGAAAGCTTAAAAAAGATGACACCACAAAAAACAAAAGTTATTAGAGATGGACAAGAAAAAGAAATTAATGTAGAAGATGTGGTTCCAGGGGATATAGTTATATTAGAAGCAGGAAATTATATTCCAGCAGATTGTAGATTATTAGAAGGTTTTAATTTTAAAGTTGAAGAATCAAGCTTAACAGGAGAAACTGTACCAGTATTAAAAGATGCAAGTAAAATTTGTAAAGAAAAAGTAGCATTAGGTGATATGGTAAATATGGTATTTATGGCAAGTATAGTAGTTAATGGACATGCAAAAGCGATAGTTACAGAAACAGGAATGGATACAAGAGTTGGAAAAATTGCCAATATGATTATAGAAAATGAAGCACCAGAAACTCCAATACAAAAGAAATTAAATCAAGTTGGAAAAATATTAGGTGTAGTATGTTTAATAATATGCTTAATAATCTTTATAATAGGATTAATAAAAAATATAGACCCAATGGAAATGTTTATGACATCAGTAGGACTAGCAGTTGCTGCAATACCAGAAGGTTTACCTGCGATAGTTACAATAGTTTTATCAATAGGTGTTACCAAAATGGCTAAAAGAAATAGCATTATAAGAAAATTACCAGCAGTAGAAACTTTAGGATGTAGTAAAGTAATATGTTCAGATAAAACAGGAACATTAACTCAAAATAAAATGAAAGTAGTAGAAATAAAAGCATCAAATCCGAGTTTAGCAATGGAATTAGGAACAATGTGCACAGATTGTAAGGTATATAATAAAAAAGGAAAGATCGAAATTGTAGGAGAACCTACTGAAATGGCAATAGTAGATGTAGCAACAAGAAATGAAAAAAATAAAGAAGAATTATATAAATTAATGCCAAGAATTAACGAAATTCCATTTGATTCTAATAGAAAAATGATGACAACAATTCATAGGTTAGAAAAAAACAAATATAGGATTATAACCAAAGGTGCACCAGATGTATTACTAAATAGATGTATTGGTGTAGATAAAGCAAAAGTTCAAAAAGAAAATGAACAAATGGCAAATAAGGCTTTAAGAGTAATAGCAATAGCATATAAAGATGTAGATATTTTACCAGCAAATATAGAATCTTCAAGTATAGAGAGTAACTTGAATTTTGTGGGATTAATGGGAATGATAGACCCACCAAGAGACGGTGTTAAAGAAGCGGTAGAAGAATGTAAAAGAGCAGGAATAAAAACAGTAATGATAACAGGAGACCATATTTCAACTGCAAAGGCAATAGCAGAGAAACTAGGAATTTTAGAAAGAAAAGATAAAGCAATAACTGGTCAAGAATTAGATAAAATACCTCAAGATATACTAGAAAAAGAAATCGAAAATTATTCAGTATTTGCAAGAGTTACTCCTGAACATAAAGTAAGAATAGTAAAAGCCTGGCAAAAAAGTGGTGCAGTTGTAGCAATGACAGGCGATGGAGTGAATGACAGTCCAGCATTAAAAAATGCAGATATAGGAATAGCAATGGGAAAAGGAGGTACAGATGTTGCAAAAAATGCATCAGACATGATATTAGTAGATGATAATTTCGTTACAATTGTAGAAGCAGTGAAGCAAGGAAGAAACATTTATGATAATATAAAAAAGGCAATACATTTTTTAATAGCAACAAATATAGGAGAAATAGTAACAATATTTATGGGATTATTACTTGGAATGAAATCACCATTATTGGCAATCCAATTATTATGGGTTAATTTAGTAACAGATTCTTTGCCAGCAATAGCTTTGGGATTAGAACCAGCAGAAAAAGATATAATGAAGCGAAAACCAATAGATTCTAAAAAAGGTATTTTTGCAGATGGACTTTGGAATAAAATAATAACAGAAGGTATTATGATAGGAATGTTAACATTAATAGCGTTTAGTATAGGAAACAAATATTGGGGATTAGATGTAGGAAGAACAATGGCATTTATATCAATAGGATTATTAGAACTTGTACATAGCTTTAATATAAAAAGTGAAAAATCAATATTTAAAACAGGAATTTTAGAAAATAAATTTTTAATAGGAAGTTTTATCTTAGGAATAATAGTACAAGTAATTGTAGTGTTGATGCCAAGTTTAGCAAATATCTTTAACGTTGTAAAACTAACGCGGAATACAATGGGAGATAACACTAGGAATATCAATAATGCCAATATTTATAATGGAAATACAAAAGTTAGTAAATAAAAAAGAAAATAAAGATATAATTGAAAACAAAAGGATGAAAGTATTGATAAAAGATGGAGTATTAAAAAATTAAGATAGAGTAAAAAAGAATAAGTTGTGTTATTAAATTATAAGAAAATATAGATTTATCAGAAAAATCTAAAGAAAAATTAAAAGCAAAGTTTGGTAATAAAGTATATTTGTGAAATTTATGACAAAATTTATAAAATAAAAAAGAATGCTTGCAAAGTATTCTTTTTTGGTATAGAATAAAAAGTGCCTAATAATGGTAAAATAAAAGTAAAGAGCTTTTAAATATAAAGGAGGAATTTTTATGTCAGTAAAATTAGGAATTAACGGATTTGGAAGAATAGGAAATCTTTCATTCCAAGCAGCATTAGCTAAGGAAGGAGTAGAAGTAGTAGCAATAAACGACCCATTCATAACAGCAGATTATATGGCATATATGACTAAATATGATACTGTTCATGGAAGATTTAATGGAACAGTAGAAGAAAAAGATGGAAACCTTATAGTAAATGGAAAAGAAATAAAAGTATATAATGAAATGGATCCACACAATATTCCTTGGGGAGAAATTGGTGTTGAATATGTATTAGAATGTTCAGGAGTATTTACAACAATGGAAAAAGCACAAGCTCATATAGATGCAGGTGCAAAACAAGTTATAATCAGTGCACCATCAAAAGATGCTCCAATGTTTGTTATGGGAGTTAATAACAAAGAATATAAACCAGAAATGAACATAGTATCAAATGCATCTTGTACAACAAACTGTCTAGCACCATTAGCAAAAGTTATAAATGATAAATTTGGAATAAAAGAAGGATTAATGACAACAGTTCATGCAACAACAGCAACACAAAAAACAGTTGATGGAGCTTCTAAAAAAGATTGGAGAGGTGGAAGAGCAGCAGCAGCTAATATAATTCCATCATCAACAGGAGCAGCAAAAGCAGTTGGAAAAGTTATACCAGAATTAAATGGAAAATTAACAGGTATGTCTTTCAGAGTACCAACAGTTGATGTTTCAGTTGTTGACTTAACTTGTAACTTAGCAAAACCAACAACATACGAAGAAATTTGCAAAGCTATGAAAGAAGCATCAGAAAATGAAATGAAAGGAATTATTGAATATACAGATGAACCAGTAGTTTCTTCAGACTTTATTTCTGATCCACATACATCAATATTTGATGCAACAGCAGGAATCATGTTAACAGATACATTTGTAAAATTAGTATCTTGGTATGATAATGAATGGGGATATTCAAATAAATTAGTTGATTTAGCTTGTTATATAGCTAGCGTGAAATAATAATGATTTTGGGGTTGTAGACAAAAATCAGCAACAACTAAGCTAATAGTATAGTTGTATTTTAAACCAAAATCAAAAATATCTAATAATAACTATTAATGTTAATTAATAAAAAGAACACAAATCTCTTGAAATGTGTTCTTTTTTATTATAAAATAACAGAAGAATAATAAAAAGGCAAAAAATGTATAAAATAAGATTATATTTGTTTATCTAAAGGAGGAATTTTTAATGAACAAAAAAACAGTAAAAGATATTGATTTAAAAGGAAAGAAAGTATTTGTAAGATGTGACTTCAATGTGCCAATGGATGAAAATAGAAATATTACAGACAACACAAGGATAGTTGCAGCATTACCAACAATAAAATATTTATTAGAACAAAATTGTAAGCTAATACTATCATCACATTTAGGAAGACCAAAAGGAGAATTTAAGCCAGAATACTCATTAGCACCAGTTGCAAAAGAATTATCTAAGTTATTAGGTAAAGAAGTAATAATGGCAAATGATGTAGTAGGAGAAGATGCTACAACTAAAGCTAATAATTTAAAAGAAGGAGAAATTTTATTACTTGAAAATGTAAGATTCCATAAAGAAGAAACAGAAAATGATACAGAATTTTCTAAAAAATTAGCATCAATGGCAGAAGTATTTGTAAATGATGCTTTTGGTACAGCACATAGAGCTCATAGTTCAACAACAGGAATAGCTAGTTACTTACCAGCTGTTTCAGGATTCTTAATTGAAAAAGAATTGAAATTTTTAGGAAATGCAGTTAATAATCCAGAAAGACCATTTGTTGCTATTTTGGGAGGAGCAAAAGTTTCAGATAAAATTGGAGTAATAGATAGCCTTCTTGAAAAAGTGGATGTTTTAATGATAGGAGGAGGAATGGCATATACATTCTTCAAGGCACAGGGATATGAAGTAGGTAACTCAATTTGCGAAATGGACAAATTAGATTTAGCTAAATCAGCAATGGAAAAGGCAAAACAAAAAGGCGTAAAATTAATGTTACCAGTAGATACAAAAGTAGGAAAAGAATTTAAAGCAGATACAGAAAGTAAAGTAGTGAAATATACAGAAATACCATCAGATTGGGAAGGGTTTGATATTGGGACAGAAACTATAAAAATGTTTAGTGATGAATTAAGAAATGCTAAAACAGTTATATGGAATGGACCACTAGGACTATTTGAATTTGACCAATTTGCAGTGGGAACAAATGAAATTGCAAAAGTTTTATCAGAGATAAATGCAACAACAATAATAGGTGGAGGAGATTCTGCAGCAGCAGTTAAAAAGGCAGGCTTAGAAGATAAAATGACTCATATATCTACTGGAGGAGGAGCATCTTTAGAATTCTTGGAAGGAAAAAAATTACCAGGAATTGAAGCTTTAATGGATAAATAATATAAAAAGGAAAGAATTTATGGAACGAAGTAAAACAAGGCAAATTGTAGTTGGAAATGTAAAAATAGGAGGGCAAAATAAAGTTGTAATTCAATCAATGACAAATACAAAAACAAAAGATGTAGAAAATACTGTAAAGCAAATATTAGAGTTGGAAAAAGCTGGCTGTGAAATAATAAGAGTAGCTTGCTTAGATATTGAAGATGCAAAATCAATAAAAGAAATAAAAAAGCATATACACATTCCAATAGTAGCAGATATACATTTTGATTATAGAATAGCATTAGAAGCAATAAAAAGTGGTGTAAATAAAATAAGAATTAATCCAGGAAATATTGGAAATGAAGAAAAAGTTAGAAAAGTAGTAGAATCTTGTAGAGAACACAAAATTCCTATTAGAATAGGAGTAAATGCAGGTTCATTAGAAAAAGAATTATTAGAAAAATATAAAAAACCAACACCAGAAGCTATGGTGGAAAGTGCCAAAAAACATGTTGAAATATTAGAAAAATTGAATTTCTATGATATAGCTATATCATTAAAAGCATCAGATTTAGATTTATGTATAGAAGCATATGAACAAGCAAGCAAAGTATTTGAATATCCATTACATTTAGGAATAACAGAATCAGGAACAGAATTTGGAGGAACAATAAAATCAAGTATAGGATTAGGAGTTTTATTGAGACAAGGAATAGGCGATACATTAAGAGTATCATTATCTGATGATCCAGTAAAAGAAATAAAAGTTGCAAAAGAAATTTTAAAAGATTGTAATTTATACTCTGGAAAGCCAACTCTTATAGCTTGTCCAACTTGTGGAAGAACTCAAATAGATTTAATACCAATAGCAAAAGAAATGGAAAAATTCTTAGAAAATATACATTCAGATATAAAAGTTGCAGTAATGGGCTGTGCAGTAAATGGACCAGGAGAAGCAAGAGAAGCGGACATAGGGATTGCAGGTGGAATAAAAGAAGGTCTATTATTTAAAAAAGGACAGATAATAAAGAAAATAAAGGAAGAGAATCTTGTAGACTGCTTGAAAGAAGAAATAATAAAAATGATACAATGAAAGGATTAACAATGGATATAATAATAGGAAAAACAAGTGGATTTTGTTATGGAGTTAAAAGGGCAGTAGAAAATACAGAGCAAGAATTGAAAAAAAATAATAAACAAATCTATTGTTTAGGAGAACTAGTTCATAATAAAGATGTAACTAATGAGCTAGAACAAAAGGGATTAAGTTTTATAGATGATATAGAAGAAGCTAGAGGAACAACAATAATAAGAGCACATGGAATAAAGAAGGAAATATATGAAAAAGCACAAAGAAATAATATAGATTTAATAGATTTGACTTGTCCAATGGTATCAAAAATTCATATGATTGCAGAAGAATATGGAAATAAAGGGTATTATATATTTTTAGTTGGAAAGGCAAGTCATCCAGAAGTTATAGGGACATATAGTTTTTGCGGAGAAAAAGCTTCAGTGGTAGAAAGTCAAAAAGATATAAAAAAAGCATTAGGTGAATTAAAAAAATCAAATTTAAAAAATTTACTAATTATTGCACAAACAACATATAATTTAAAAGAATTTGAAAAAATAATAGACTTAATTAAAAATAATATAGATGAGGATATTAGGCTAGAAATAAGAAATACAATTTGCTTAGCAACAGAGCAAAGACAAAAAGAAACAGAAGAATTGTCAAAAAATGTTGATTTAATGATAATTGTAGGAGGAAAAAATAGTTCAAATACAAGTAAATTATATGATATATCAATTAATAATTGTAAAAATGTAATATTTGTTGAAAATGAAAAAGATATAGATATAAAGGAAATATTAGGATTTCAAAAAATAGGAATAATGGCAGGAGCATCAACACCACAAAAAAGTATTGAAAAAATCGTAGAAAAAATAAAAATTATTGATGATTCAGTTAAGAAAGGAGAAATTTATGCGTAGAAAAGTTATTGCAGGAAACTGGAAGATGAATATGCTTCCTAATGAAGCTATTGAATATATAGAAAAGTTATCAAAATTAGTAAAAGATACTGAAAATGAGGTTATATTATGTGTACCATACACAGACTTATTTTATGCATTATTAACAGCACAAAATACAAATATAAAAATAGGAGCTCAAAATATGCATTTTGAGGAAAGTGGAGCATATACAGGAGAAGTATCAGCAAAAATGTTAAAATCCATAAATGTAGAATATGTAATTATTGGGCATTCAGAAAGAAGACAATATTTCAATGAAACTGATGAAAGTGTAAATAAAAAAGTAAAAATGGCTTTAAAAAATGGATTAAAACCGATAATTTGTGTTGGAGAGACATTAGAGCAAAGAGAAGCTGGAAATACAGCAGAAGTTATAACAAAACAAACTGAATTAGCATTAGAAGGTTTAGAAGAAAATGAACTTAAAGAAATAATAATAGCCTATGAACCAATATGGGCAATAGGAACAGGAAAAACTGCAACAAGTGAAGATGCTAATAATTCAATAAAAGAAATAAGAAACAAAATTGCCACAATATATGGACAAAACATTGCTAATGGAGTTATAATACAATATGGTGGAAGTGTAAAATCTAAAAATGCAAAAGAATTATTTACAATGTCAGATATTGATGGAGGATTAGTAGGAGGAGCAAGTCTTGACCCAGAAGAATTCTCAAAAATAGTTGAGTATGATAAATAATAAACAAGTAAGTCACTAAAGAAAAAATATATATTAAGTAGCATTAAATAAAGATTTCATTTGTAATTATGAAATAAATTTGCAAAAAAAGAAGGATGGTATAAAATGAAAGATGATAAATTAACAATGTTAATGATATTAGATGGATTTGGAGATAATAAAAACAAAGATGGAAACGCAATAAAACTTGCAAAAACTCCAAATATAGACAGAATAATGAAAAATTATCCAAATACAGATATATATACAAGTGGTTTACAAGTTGGATTACCAGAAGGACAAATGGGAAATTCAGAAGTAGGACATACAAATATTGGAGCAGGAAGAATAGTATATCAAGAATTAACAAGAATTACAAAGTCAATAGAAGATGGAGACTTTTTTCAAAATCGTGAATTTATGGCAGCAATTGAAAACTGTAAAAAGAATAATTCAAAATTGCATATTTTAGGATTAGTTTCAGATGGTGGAGTTCATAGTCATATAAGGCATTTATATGGTTTACTTGAAATGGCAAAAAGAAGAGATTTTGAAAATGTATATGTTCATTGTTTCTTAGATGGTAGAGATACACCACCAGCTTCAGCTGAAAACTATATAATTAAATTAGAAGAAAAAATGAAAGAAAAGAATATTGGTAAAATAGCAAGTATTTCAGGTAGATTTTATGCAATGGATAGAGATAAAAGATGGGAAAGAGTACAAAAATGCTATAATGCACTTGTAAATGGAGAAGGACACAAATCAGGAAGTGTAGTAAAAGCAATAGAAGATTCTTATCAAAAAGAAGTATTTGATGAGTTTGTAGAACCAACTGTAATTTGTAATGGAAGTGAGCCAATAGCAAAAATAGAGGAAAACGATTCAGTTATATTCTTTAATTTTAGACCAGACAGAGCAAGAGAAATTACTAGAGCTTTAGTAGATCCTAACTTTGATGGATTTGAAACAAAGAAAAATATGAATTTATATTATGTATGTTTCACAAACTATGATGAAACAATGCCAAATGTTCATATTGCTTTTGAAAAAGAGCCATTACACAATACATTTGGAGAATATATAAGTAAATTAGGATATACACAATTGCGTATTGCAGAAACTGAAAAATATGCACATGTAACATTCTTCTTTAATGGTGGAGAAGAAAAACAATATGAAGGTGAAGATAGAATATTAGTTCCATCACCAAAAGTTGAAACATATGATATGAAACCAGAAATGAGTGCATATGAAGTAACAGAAAAAGTATTAGAAGCAATAGAATCTGATAAATATGATAGTATAATATTAAATTATGCAAATACTGATATGGTTGGACATACAGGAAGCTTAGAAGCTGCTATAAAAGCTGTTGAAGCAGTAGATGAATGTGTAGGAAAAGTTGTAAAATTAGTAGAAGAAAAGAAAGGAAATCTATTAATAACAGCAGACCATGGAAATGCAGAGCAAATGATAGATTATAGTACAGGAGAACCACATACAGCACATACAACTAATCCAGTACCATTAGTATTAGTAACACAAGATAAAAACTTAAAATTAAGAGAAAATGGTAAATTAGCAGATTTGGCACCAACAATGCTTGATTTAATGAAGCTTGAAAAACCAGAAGAAATGACGGGAGAAAGTTTATTAGATAAGGAATAAGGGGATATGTTAAATCATACAAAAAAGATAAAGGAAATATATGAAGATATACAAAAAAAATTATTTTATATGATTCCAGAAAAATGGGAAAGTTTGTATTTATATAGTTCTGTAATTGATTTAGGTAACAACGAGAAAACAGGAGAATTATTTTTCTATTATATTCCTAAGGGAATATTTAGAAAAAATCCTGTTAATGTATATGAAATTCCCACTAAATTTAATATTGAAGAAAATCAGTATTTGCAATTAGTTGAATTTTTATATAATGAGATAAAAATATTGCGAGAAGAATTTAGAAAGTCAGAAACAGGAAGGTTATGGACTAACATTACTATATCAATTCAAGATATGAAATTCAAAGTAGAATATAGATATGATGATTTATTAAATGATATATTTGATAGTTATGAAAGACATGTCATTTGGAGATATAAATATCTTGGTATTGGAATAGAACAAGTAGGAAAAAAAGAAAAAGATATTTTAGAAAAATATTTTTCAATGCCAAAACAACTAGAGAAAAAAGAAGAATATAGTATGGGAGTATATATTGAACAAGATATAAAAAATATCATAGAATATAATACAGAAACTGACCAAAATACTAACGAATATGAATATAATTTTGAACAAGATGAAGCAGAATATGAAGAAAGAAAATATAATCAATTTAGAAGTACAAAGATTGAGAATTCATGGGATAATCGCAAAAAGAAAAAATCAAAAAAGCCTTTGCAAATTGACAATTTTGGAGAATTCAATGTAACTCCATTTGAAATTTCTGAAAGTTTAGAAAAAAATAGGGGAATAGATTCTAAATTGAAAAACGAAAAAACAAAGAAAAAAAGAAATCAAATTTTATTTTCAGATGATGAATTTGATATATAAATAGTTTATAATTTTAGGTTAAACCTAATAAAATAGATACCATAAAACTAATAATTGAAAGGAGCAATTAAAATGATTTATTCAAAAGAATTAGAAGAAATGTGCGTAGTTGCAAAAGGAGTAGACCATGGACCAGCACCAATTCCAGAAGAGGGAAAATGGGTTAAAGCTAAAGAAATAAAAGACATTTCAGGTTTAACACATGGTATTGGTTGGTGTGCACCACAACAAGGAGCATGTAAATTAACATTAAATGTAAAAGATGGTGTAATTCAAGAAGCTCTAATAGAAACAATTGGATGTTCAGGAATGACACATTCAGCTGCTATGGCAGGAGAAATTTTAACAGGAAAAACATTATTAGAAGCATTAAATACAGACTTAGTATGTGATGCTATTAATACAGCAATGAGAGAATTATTCTTACAAATAGTATATGGAAGAACACAAACTGCTTTCTCAGAAGGAGGACTTCCAGTAGGTGCAGGACTTGAAGACTTAGGAAAAGGACATACATCACAAGTAGGAACAATTTATTCAAGTACATTAAAAGGACCAAGATACTTACAACTAACAGAAGGTTACATAGTAGAATTAGGATTAGATAAAGATGATCAAATAATAGGATATAAATATGTTCATATGGGAAAAATGATGGAAAATATCAAAAAAGGAATTGAACCAATGGAAGCAATAGAAAAAGCTTCAGGAACATATGGAAGATTTGATGAAGCTGTTAAGAAAATAGATCCAAGAAAAGAATAATATAAAAGTAGAATTATATTAATGGAAAGAATATAAAAAATATTCCATATATTAAAAAGCAAAATTAGATTAATTTGGAAGATATAATAAAGGAGGAAGATTTATAATGGCAGTAACATTTGAAAGTTATGAAAGAAGAATAGACCAAATCAAACCAGTAATGGAAAAATACGGAATAAAAGACTTTGAAGATGCATTAAAAATATGTACAGATAAAGGTTTTAATCCATATGAAATAGTAAAAGGAGTTCAACCAATATGTTTTGAAAATGCAGCTTGGGCATACACATTAGGAGCAGCTATTGCTATAAAAAAAGGATGCACAAAAGCAGCAGATGCAGCAAAAGCAATAGGAGAAGGATTACAAGCTTTTTGTATACCAGGTTCAGTTGCAGATGACAGAAAAGTTGGATTAGGACATGGAAATTTAGCATCTATGTTACTTTCAGAAGAAACAAAATGTTTTGCTTTCTTAGCAGGACATGAAAGTTTTGCAGCAGCAGAAGGAGCTATTGGTATAGCAAAATCAGCAAACAAAGTAAGAAAAGAACCATTAAGAGTAATATTAAATGGTCTTGGAAAAGATGCTGCACAAGTAATTTCAAGAATAAATGGATTTACATATGTAAAAACAGAATTTGATTTCTTTACAGGAAAAGTAAATGTTATAGAAGAAATACCATATTCAGATGGAGAAAGATCAAAAGTAAAATGTTATGGAGCAAATGATGTTAGAGAAGGTGTAGCTATAATGTGGATGGAAGATGTTGATGTATCTATTACAGGAAACTCAACAAATCCAACAAGATTCCAACATCCAGTTGCAGGAACATACAAAAAAGAAAGAATAGAAGCAGGTAAAAAATACTTCTCAGTTGCTTCAGGTGGAGGAACAGGAAGAACATTACACCCAGACAATATGGCAGCTGGACCAGCTTCATATGGTATGACAGATACAATGGGAAGAATGCATTCAGATGCACAATTCGCAGGAAGCTCATCAGTACCAGCACACGTTGAAATGATGGGATTAATTGGAATGGGAAATAACCCAATGGTTGGAGCATCAGTTGCAGTTGCAGTTGCAATTGAAGAAGCTATGAAAGATTAATATTTATAAATATTACGAAATTTTAATCTAAAAAAACTTTATTTACAGTTTGAATTGAACTATAAATAAAGTTTTTTTATGCAACAAGTAAACATGTAGTAGAAATTGTTGAGATATAGAATATGTATGTAGAAAGTATCACATATCAATAATATTGTTATGGAGATAGAATAAAAAATATGATGAATCAATAGAAAGTATAACAAATAAATCACATAGACCA
>CAJMRU010000007.1 GCA_905215845.1 uncultured bacterium | reverse complement strand
TTTAATATAATAGAAAATATTGATTCAGGAATAAAAGAAAAAAGTTATACAGAAGAAACTAATTATTCAGAAACAAAATATGAATATGCTACAGGAATTGAAAAAAGGCTTACTAATACTGAAATAATATGTAATAAACAAGATAATCAAATAAAAATGATTATAGAGCAACAAGGAGAAACTGAAAATAAAGTAAATTCTATTAGTATGGATTTAGAAAGCACAGAATTAAAAATTCAAAATTCTCAAAATGAAACAAATGAAAAGATAGAAAGTTTAAAACAAACAATAGAAGGTTTGACAAATAATGTTTCGACTACAGGTGGAGACAATATGTTTTCTTATGCTTCAGAGAATTTTGATGGAAATATAGAAGAATATACTGATACAGATATAAAAAATAATTCAGTTTCAGGTTTGGCTTATAAGGTAAAAGTAGGCACAGCAAAACAAACTATTCAAGTGAAAAATGGTACTTATACAATAAGTTTTCTCTATAAAAAATTAGTTAATCTTGCAAATGGAGCAATAGGAATAAATGAACAAAGATGGGAGTTAGAAGATACAGATGGAGAGTTCAAAGAAAAACAATTTACAATAGAAATTAAATCTAATACTATTGAATTTAGAATTTATTCGGATACAGATGATGCTTTTATAATAACGGATTTAATGTGTAATATTGGTAACATGAAACAAACATGGTCACAAAATGCAAACGAAACAATTACAGATACAGTTCAAATAGGTAAAGGAATTAGTGTAAAATCAAGTACAAAAAATACAGAATTAAAAGCGGATGCTGATGGAGTAAGAATCAATAATACTAATACAAATGAAACAGTTGCAGAATTTACAGATAAAGGTATGGAAACAGAAGAAATGATTGTAAGAGGTAAAGCTCAAATAGCAGGTATGTTAGTTCAACAAGTAGATTCACAAATCTGGTTAAGTAGTTTGTTGTAAGGAGGAATAAAAATGTCACGAAGTGGATCTTTTAATACAAATGCATATAGTGTAAGATATTTAGTTTTCAACTGGTGGATTAACAGTCAAAGCATAGAAGGAAACTACACTGATATAGGTTGGAATCTCGTTGGTGCAGGTGGAAGTACAACAAAATGGTACACCACAGGAAATGTAAAAGTAATAATAGATGGAGAACAAGTATATTATAATTCATCAAGATTTAATCTTTACAATGGAACAACAGTAGTATCTGGAACAAAGAGAATATATCATAACAATGATGGAAGCAAACAATTTAGTGCTTCAGCTGAAGCAGGAATATATACAGTTGCAGTAAATTGTAGAGGTAATGGCAGTTGGTGGCTTGATCAAATACCAAGGCATTTAAATAGTTGTAATTTATATTCAAAAGCAAGTTATTTAAATAAGTTAGACCTTACATGGAATTGTAATCCAGCAAGAGATTGGACACAATATAGATTAAATGGTGGAGCTTGGATAGAGGCAGGAGATTCTGTTGCAGGAGATAATAAAAGTGGAAACTTTACAATCAATAACCTAGCACCAAATACAAATTATAATGTTCAAATACGATTAAGAAGAAAAGATAGTGGGTTATGGTCTGAAAGTAATACAGTTTCAATGAGAACTAAAGATATTGCAAGAATAACAACACCTAATAATAATTTCAGTATAAATAGCAATCAATCATTAACAGTAAAGTGTAATAATCCATCTGGAAATCAAATTGCATATTTTTTAGATTGCCCGAGTGGAACAAGAAGATTAACTTCTAAAAAAACAACTGCTACATCTTATACATGGACTGCAATGCAAATTTTAGAAATGCTTCAGTATTGTAAAAATACAAATTCTGTTTCAATAAAAGTTGGTGTAATTACATATGGGAATTCAGAGTATTATGATGGAAAAGTAGGAACATTGAATGTTGTAAATTCAAATCCTACTTTTTCAAATTTTACATATGCAGATATTAATTCAAAGACAATTGCATTAACAGGAAATAATCAATATATTGTAAAAGGGTATAGTAATGTTAGAGCAACTATTTCAACAGCAAATAAAGCTATTGCAAAAAACTATGCGACTATGTCAAAATATAGATTTGTTATAGGTGAAAGTCAAGTAGATGTAAATTATTCAAGTACATCTAATGTCCAAGCAACTATTAATTCAGTTAAGAGTAATATTTTCACTATGTATGCAATTGATAGTAGAGGAAATAGTACATTCAAACAAATATCTCCATCAAGATATATTGATTATTCAGCAATAGTAATAAGTAAAGTTGAAGTAGTCAGAGAAAATGGCATAGGATCAAATACAACACTTTCTTTTAACGGTATAATATGGGAAGGAAGTTTCGGCAATGTTTTAAATACTATAACAAGTTGCTCATATAGATACAGAGAAACTACATCAAATACATGGAAAAATGGACAAACTGTCTTGAAGCCTACACAAAATGGAAAGAATTTTTCTTTTGAAGGTTTAATAAAAGGGGACTTAAATGCAAATGGATTTGATGTAAATAAGAGTTATGTAATAGAAGTAAGTATTGCTGATAAACTAACTACTTCGAAATATGAATTTGTATTAGGAAGTGGAAAACCAGGAATTGCTATAACTAAAAATGGAATAGCGATAAATGGTATGTATAATGAAAATATAGGTGGAGCATTACAAATCTGGAATGGAGATGTATATATAGATGGGAAAAAAATAAATTAAAAGGAGGGAATGGAATTGTCTTTATTTACAAGTTTTTTAAATTTATTTATGTGGGATACAAATAGTAGTGAAGATTTAGATTCGAGTTTTGATATTGATAGAGCACTTCACGATAATTGGAAAAAAATTGATAGCAAAATGAAAGAGATAAATGAAGGAAAAGTTGATAAAGTTTCTGGAAAGGGATTGTCGACGAAAGATTTTACAACAGCTTATGAGAATAAATTAAAGGGCATTGAAACAGGAGCGCAACTTAATGTATTAGAGGGTCTTACTTTAGGAGGTAAGACCTTAAATATTTCAGGTAAAAAAATAGAAATAAAAGATACTGAAGTGACAAATGCAAGAGAATCAAAAACAAAAGGAAAAACATTTAATGATGTAGATGCTAGATTAGAAGAAATAGAAGATGATATAAACAATATAAGTAAAACTAGAGGACATATATATGGAATACGAAGAAAAATATCAAACAACACTTCTTCTAACTGGGAAAGAGTTGAGGATTCAATTGGATTAGTAGCTAATGCTACTAAAAATGGAGGAGAAGTAGCAAATGATTTTGATAATTTATCTCCATGGAAAGATATTGTTTCGTTTAATTTAGATTTAGAAACAGGAAAGAAAAAAGCATATTTTGGAGATGCTGATTTTAAATTTGATGGAAGCAATGGAGATGTATATACTCATATTCCAACATTCTGGTTAAAAATATATGAAGAAAATGATTATATGTATATTTTAATTGCAGATTATGAACGAAGCGGTTTTATAAAAATTAAAGAATTTGATATTCAAAGATATTTAACTGGAATTGGAGAAGATGGAAAACTACATAGTTATAGTGGATTAGCTGGTGCTGATTTTAAAAATATAAATCAATATAGAACTTTAGTTAAAAACTTAGGGGACGATTATTGCTTAATGGATTGGAGATATTTTGCTATACAATGTTTATATTTAGTGGAATATGCAACATATAATTCACAAAGTGCATTGGGAAATGGTATGGCTTCAATGAGACATAATAATGGAGATGTTGCTTTGCTAGCAGAAACAAACACAAATAGGTTTGTTGTAAATACAGGAGCAGGAAATCAATTTATTGTTGGGCAACAGGTAAGAATTGGAGCATATGACAATTTTCCTAGTGTTATAAGAACTATAACAGCTATAAATAATTATGAAGATTCAAACATAACTGGAAAAGAAATTGTATTAGATGGTGATCCAATAGCAAATATTTCGTTGACTACATATATATGGACTTGTGTTCAAAATTCGGGTGGATGTGATTCATTAGGAATGAAATCAGGATGTCTTGTAAATGATGGTAAACACAATGTTATATATAGAGGAATAGAAAGTATTATTGGAAATATTTTTTCATTTGTAGATGGAATAAATATAAAAGACTGTGTAGCTTATGTTTGTTACAATCCAAAGGAATATGTTAGTGACAAATTTGAAAGTCCATATGAAAAAATAGGATATATAAATTCAAAGCAAGAAGGATATTGTAAAGCATTAGGATTTGATATAAATCATCCATTAATACAATTACCTACTGAAATTGGGGCAAATTCAACATCAGGAACAACAGATTATTATTGGTGTACTGCAACTGGGAATAGAGTTGCTCGTGTTGGCGGTATTTCGAGCTTTGGTGCTCCTGATGGCTTGTGGTCTTGGGCTTTGAGCGCTACTTCTTCCATTTCGGCTTGGGCTTGTGGGGCTCGTGTTCTTAAATACCAGTAAAAGTAGGGGTCTGGGGGCGACCAGCCTCCCAGATAAATTAACTGAAATGTAGGGTAGTTATTTTTTATTGGAAAAATTTATATAATATCTAAATAAAGGGATTTGATGTGTAACAGTCCTGCTATTCTTTGCTTTTGGAGAGTTGCTCGTGTTGGCGGTAATTCGAACAATGGTGCTAATGATGGCTTGTGGTATTGGAATTTGAACACTACTTCTTCCAATTCGAATTGGAATTGTGGGGCTCGTGTTTTTATTTTTGAAATAATAATTTATATGTACACATCATTTTCCTCAGCTCTTGCTGAAAATTAGTCGAACTGGACTGGTCTAGTAGCTCCTTTTGAGCGAAAAATCGGTAGACAAAAATAAGATTATACCAGGAGTAATATGAAAAGGAAAAAAGATATTTATATTAAAATAATAGATAAAAATAATCCAAAATGAATTAATGTGGTAAAATTTATATTAGGATAGGTGTACATAACATATATAAAGCTATACTAAATGCTTCTAAAGGCAAAAAAGACAGAGATAATGTCAGGAATGTAATATCCAATATTACATTTTATGTGAATGATATACATAAGAAACTTTCTACAAGAACATATAAACCAAGCACTTATGTAGAAATGAAAATACATGATGGAGTAAGGAAAAAAGAAAGAATTATATATAAACCTAAATTTTATCCAGATCAAGTAGTTCATTGGGCATTGATGCAACAAATAGAGCCAATTATAATGAGGGGAATGTATGAATTTTGTTGTGGTTCTGTAAAAGGGCGAGGAATAATGCATGGTATGAAATACTTAAAGAAAATACTTGTAAGAGATAGAAAAAATACTAAATATTGTTTAAAATTAGATATTAAGAAGTTTTATCCTAGTATAAACCAAACTATATTAAAAAGGAAGTTTATGAGAGTTATTAAGGATAGAGAAACTTTAGATTTAATTGATAAAATAATAGACAGTACAGATAAAGGAGTACCTATTGGAAATTATACTTCACAATGGTTTGCAAATTTTTTTCTACAAGATTTAGATCATTATATAAAAGAAAAATTAAAAGTTCCATATTATTTGCGATACATGGATGATATGGTATTATTTCATAGAAACAAAAAAGAACTACACAAAATAAAAAATAAAATAGAAGCATATTTAAAAAGTGAAGATTTGAGATTAAAAGAAAATTGGCAATTATTCAAAGTGGATTCAAGGCCAATTGACTTTTTAGGGTATAGATTTTATAGAGGTTACACTACTTTACGAAAAAGTAATTTTTTGAGAATAAAAAGAAGATATAAAAAAATATTTAAAAAACAAAAAATTACTTATACAGATGCAAGTGCATCATTAAGTTATTATGGATGGCTTAAACATTGCGATTCATATAATTTTAATCAAAAATATATTAAGCCATATGTAGATTTAAATAAATGTAAAGGAGTGATTAGAAATGAAAGCAGAAAGCAATTTACAACCAAAAAATAAATTTGAAATAGAAAATATTATTGATGGAAAATGTGAAATAGTATTCTTTGATAACATCCAAGAGTTAGAACAATTAGAAGATAATGAAAAAAGATATTCTTATGATACATATAGAGTAAAAACTAATTACAGAGATGAGTTAGAACAAGAATTAAACGACGACCAAGATAAATATAATAAATGGTTAGAACTTGCCAAAAATACAGAATATAATGAATTAGCAACAAAAATTAGAGAAAAAAGAGATTCATTACTTTATGCAACAGATAAATATACAATTTTAGATTATCCAATTACAAAACAAGACAAAGAAGCTATATTAAAATATAGACAAAAATTAAGAGATATGCCACAAGAAGAAAATTTTCCGTACGATGTTAAATTTCCAGATAAACCAAATATTGAACTAATAAAGACTATGAAAATATAGTCTTTATTTTTACGAGAGGTGAAGAAAAATGAATAAAGATAAATATGTGAAAATGATTGCTTTGATGATAATTGTAATTATAGTATTAATACTAGATATAGTATTTACTATACTTCATGAAATGAACTATAACAAAAGAGTAAATACAGGTAATGAAAGATGGCTACAAATAGAAAATAGAATAATACAAACTGAAGAAAAAGTCCGAGCAATTGAAGAAAAATTGCAATAGGAGGGCAGATAATGGATGAAAAATACATAGAAAAAATAATTTCAAATGAGCAAAGTACAAAATCTGCACACAAAAGAATTGATGATGCAGAAACTAGAATTGATGAACTAGAAAAAACCTATGCAATAATGCAAAAAATGGACTTTAGAATAGGCAGAATGGAAGATAGTGTAGAAAAAATAAATACTAAATTAGACAACAATTTACAAGAAATAATAGCAACAAAACATCAAAATGTAAACGAAAAAGGTAAGAAATGGGATAAATTCATTGATTATCTTTTTTATGCTTTTGTAGGTGCTGTTATGGCACTTGTGCTATCAAAGATAGGTTTAAGTTAGGAGGTGGAATTTATGGAATTAACAGTAGATATTATAATAGCAGTTGCTACAGCTTTAGTAACCGCTGTGTTTGGTACATTAGCAAAAAAATTTAATTGGGCAACACAAGATTATATACCATATCAAAACATAATAATAGGTATTATCGCTGGAATATTAGTATTCGCAACAGGCTTAAATACTAATATTTTATATGCATTGATATTATGTATTTTCTCTGCTACTGCAGCAGGAGGATTGTATGATGCAACAAAAACAAAATAGGAACTTTCTTCCTATATTTTAATAAAACCGGAAGAAAAATAAAAAATCTTCTGGTTTAAAATATTTTTAGAGGAGGTTTTCATTATGGAAGAAGAAAAAGTTTTATATGACCAAGAATTAGCAAACTTAAATATGCAAGAAAATACTTTTCCAGAAGTAAATGAAAAAGTAGATGGAATAGGAGAAGTTAAAGAAACAGATGAATTCTATCAAGGAAAGGAAGGTGTTGAATAATGTTAGTAACAAAAGTAGAAATACCTTCTAGTAAATATGCTAGAAAATGTCCTTATGGAATGACACCACAAGGTATCACAATTCATAATACGGCAAATGATGCTTCAGCAATGTCTGAAATTTCTTATATGATGAATAATAATAATCAAGTATCTTTTCATGAGGCAATAGACGATTATAGAGTAGTACAAGGAATCGAACATAATAGAAATGCTTGGCATGCAGGAGATGGACATGGATTTGGAAATATGAAAACAATTGGTATAGAAATTTGTTATTCTAAGTCTGGAGGAGAAAGATTTGAAAAAGCAGAAAGAAATGCAGCAGAAAGAATTGCTTATTTAATGAAACAATATGGTTGGACTTTAGACAATATAACAGATGCTAGACATACAATAGGAACACATCAAAATAGAAGTGGAAAATATTGTCCTCATAGGACATTGGATAATGGACTTGAAAGATTTTACAATATGATTAGGGAAGAATATAGAGAATTGACAGGAGAAAATGCAAATGGAACACCTAACATAAATGTAGATAATACTACTAATAATACTGGTAGAAGCATAGGAGATAATGTTACCATAAATGGTGTTTATACATCTTCATCGTCTACTAAAAAATTGAATCCAGCAGTAAAAAGTGGTATGATAACAAGAATTATACCAGGAGCAAAAAATCCTTATTTATTGAATAATGGAAATATTGGTTGGGTAAATGAATCTTGTATAGTTAGTAGTTCAAATTCACAAGCACAAAATAATAACACAAATGTAGCACCTAATATATCAGTAGGAAGTACCGTAACATTATCAGCAAATGCTACAAATTATGCAACAGGACAAAAAATACCAGCAGTTTATAAAAATAGAAACTATACTATAATGCAAGTTGGTAATGGTAAAGTATTACTAAAAGAATTATATTCTTGGGTATATACAAAAGATTTAGTAGGATATGGGGCTAATAATAATGTTGCATCTAATAATTCTAATTATGTATTAGGATTATATATTGTAAATACATCCTCTGGACTAAATGTAAGAAGTGGTCCAGGAACTAATTATGGAGTAAAAAAGACATATAAAAATAACACTAAATTTGATACTTATGAGATAAAAGGCGAATGGGCTAGAACTCCGAGCGGATGGGTAAATCTAAAATATTGTAAATTAGTAAGGAAATATTAAATTAATAGAGGAGAATTGCTCCTCTATTGTATATTTTTTAATTTTTGTTGTATATTATATAGTAAATCAAATGCATCTTTGCAAGTTATATTATCAAAATTAATATTTTGTATAGTTTTTATAATATTGTCATACGGTGTATTTTGATTATTTGATGCAGGAGTAGAAACAACTTCAAATGGTATATTATGAGAAGATAGTAAATTTGTGTATTTATCTAATTTGGCGATTGGAAAACCACATTTTACTATTTCAGGACTTAAATCAGTGAGTTTTAGTCCAATTGCATTTGAGACTATTCTTGCATCTTCATTTAAAATATTGTAAAAAATACCAACTTTAAAAATATAAATTTTTTTGGAATCTTTATTTTTTAATTCGTTATATTGCTTTAGTAATTTGCTCATCTTTCTTTACCTTCTTTCTAATAGTTCTTTTTCTAACAATAATATCTCCAGGTTCACAATCTAGTATTTCACACATTTTTTCTAAAGTATCGAAATGTATTCCAGTAGTTCGATTGTCCATTAAATGACTAAGTGATTGATAACCACCTTCCATATTTTTAATAAACCAATATTTTGTTTTTTTCTTTTCTTTTAGGATTTCATTTACTCTTAGGTATATCATTTTATTCACCACCTCTCTATAATAATTATTTTAGAACAAACTTAGACTTATTTTAACTACAATAAAGTTGAGTGTAGCAAAGAATAACTATTTTACAATAAAGGTAGAAAATGATATAATGCTTCTATAAAGAGGTGTGGTATATGGAAACAAATGATATTATTGAAAGATTAGACTATATAAAAAATTCAATAGAAAATGAAGAATACGAGAAAGCAATTGTATGTATAGAAAAAATGGAATATGAATTATTAAAAAAACAAAATGTAACAAGTGAGTACATGGATAAATTAATAAATCAATTAAAATAGAAGTCGAAATATGTCGAATAATGTAAGCCAACGATACCAACACAAAGAGGATTTTTTACCTAACGGCTAACATAGTTATTATAAATTACATAATATGGTAAAATAGAATAAGAGATATCTCTAATATTTCTAAAAGGAGGAGTATTATGAGAATGAATTTATTTGATAAAATTTTAGCATATATTTTTAAAAAATATACTAAAAAAGTATATAGAAAAGGTGTTATTGATGGCTTTAATTGGAAGCAATAATTTGTTACTACCCTGTTACTAATTTGTTACTAACAGGGTAGTTTTTCATAGTTTTAGATAGTTCTTGAAAACTATAAAAAATATTGATAAATCAATGAAATGCACTATTATCAACATATATAGAAAATACAAAAAAAGATTGAAATATTACAAAACTGTAAGCTAAATGTAAGCAAAAAGAATTGCATAAAACAAACTCCTCTCGTATAATTAAGATAATCTTAAATATGCGAAAGGAGTTGTTTTTCAATGAACAATATATTAGAAGTAAAAAATATAGAAAAATACTATGGAAACAAATCTAATCTAACAAAAGCCATAGATAATATTAGTTTCACAGTAAATGAAGGAGAATTTATAGGAATAATGGGAGCATCTGGCTCAGGTAAAACCACATTATTAAATTGTATTTCTACAATAGATAGAGTAACTTCAGGAAAAATTGTAATAAACAATCAAGATATTACAAAGCTAAAAGGAAATAAGCTAAACAAATTTAGAAGAGAAGAATTGGGATTTATATTTCAAGATTTTAACCTTTTAGATACACTAACAGCTCGTGAGAATATAGCTTTAGCCTTAACTATACAAAAAGTAAATGCTAAGGAGATAGATAAAAGAGTTGAAAAAGTTGCTAATCAACTTGGAATAACAGAAATATTAAATAAATATCCATATCAAATTTCAGGAGGACAAAAGCAAAGAGTTGCATCAGCAAGAGCTATAATAACAAACCCTAAGTTAATATTAGCAGATGAGCCAACTGGGGCATTGGATTCAAAGTCAGCAAGGCAATTATTAGAAAATTTAGAAGCTTTAAATAATGATTTTAATGCAACTATATTAATGGTAACACATGATTCATTTACTGCTAGTTATGCAAATAGAATACTATTTATAAAAGATGGAAAGATTTTTAATGAATTGGTAAAAGGTGAAGATACAAGAAAACAATTCTTTGAGAAAATAATAGAAGTTCAAACTCTATTAGGAGGTGAACTAGGCGATGTTATTTAAATTATCTTTAAAAAATATAAAAAAGAGTTTTAAAGATTATGCAATATATTTCTTAACTTTAGTTTTAGGAATAGCAATTTTCTACATGTTTAACTCATTAGATAGCCAACAAGCAATGTTACAAGTATCTAAATCAACAAAAGATATTATAACATTAATGATTAATATGTTGGGATTGGTATCTGTATTTGTTGCAGTTATTCTAGCATTATTAATTGTTTATGCAAATAATTTTATAGTAAATCGAAGAAAAAAAGAATTTGGTATATATATGACCTTAGGAATGGGAAAAAGACAAATTTCTAAAATAATATTATTAGAGACAATATTTATAGGAATTATTTCACTTGCAGTAGGAATATTAGTAGGTGTCTTAGGCGCACAATTTATGTCAATTTTAGTAGCAAAATTATTTGAAGCAGATATGAGTGAATTTACATTTGTATTTTCAAAAACAGCTTGTATAAAAACTTGTATATATTTTGCAATTATGTATTTAGTAGTAATTATATTTAATGCAATTACAATTTCAAAATATAAATTAATAAATTTACTTACAGCAAATAAGAAAAATGAAACAGTAAAAATAAAGAATCCAATAATTTGTATTATAGTGTTCCTAATTTCAATAGGAATATTAGCTTATGATTATTATAAAGTTACAGGTGGAGTAAAGACACTTTCAACAGTAGATAAATTAATACCAATCATATTAAGTGGAATTGTTGCAACTATATTATTCTTCTGGTCTTTATCAGGATTTATATTAAAAGTTGTGCAAACAAGGAAAAAGGTGTATTATAAAGATGCAAATATGTTTGTATTAAGACAATTAAATAATAAAATAAATACAACAGTAATAAGTATAAGTTTGATTTGTTTAATGTTATTTATGACTATAAGTATTTTATCTTCTGCATTTTCATTAAGAAATACAATGCAAAAGGATTTAAAAGAAATGACTCCAGTAGATTTGAATTTATATAAAACTGTAAATCTTCCGGAAAATTATACTACATCAAAAGGAGATACAAAGAAATATACACAACAAGAAATAGACGAATCAAGAATTACAATGGAAGAGTCATTAAGTAAAGCTGGATTTGATATGAGTCTATTAAAAGATATAGTGGAAATACCAATTTATGAAACAAATGAATTAACACTAAAAGATAGTTTTGGAAAACAGTATGAAAGAATAAAAAATGAGTATTCAATGATGATGGGATTTGACTTGCCTGAAACAATTGTAAAGATATCGGACTATAATAAAATTGCAAGGCTATATGGCCAAGAAGAATATTCATTAAATGATGATGAATATATGGTACTATGTGATTTTGACTCATTAAAAGTTTTAAGAGATTCTAGTCTAAGAGATAATACGGAAATAACAGTTAATGGTAAGAAATATAAACCAAAATATGATGAATGTAAAGAAGGCTTTATTATGATATCAACTAGCCATACAAATGGAGGTATTGTCCTAGTACCAGATAGTTGTAACTTAACAGAAGATATGAAAGAACAATCACTTTTAGCTGCAAACTATAATACAGATTCAGAAGATGAAAAAGAAAAAATAGATGAAATGTTGGCAGAAAGAGATTCAGAAGTTGCTAAAAAAATGTTAGAAAATGGAGTTCAAGTTGATGGATTAACAAAAATTGTTGTAATATCATCAAGTGTAGGAGTGGCAACAATTATTACATTTATAGCAATATATTTAGGAATAATATTCTTAATAGCAAGTTCAGCAATATTAGCATTAAAACAATTAACAGAAAGTTCAGATAATAAGCAAAGATATAGGATTTTAAGAAGAATTGGTGCAGATGAAAAAATGATTAATAGAGCATTATTTAGACAGATAGGTATATTCTTCATATTACCATTGATTTTAGCAGTAGTACATTCAATTTTTGGAATTCAATTTGCAATGTCAATGATGGCTGGATTATGCAGTCCAGAAGATTTATTACCATCAATTATAGTATCTGTAATAGTTATCGGAGGAATATATGGTTTATACTTCTTAGCAACATACTTAGAAAGTAAAAATATAATAAGAGAGGAAGATTAATCATATGCAAATATTTGGGATTTTTAAAGTTTTTATAATTTTATTTTTACTAATAATTACAATTATTTTTACAGGTATATTTAATATAGTACCAAATATAGACTTTAACAAAGAAGAAGTATTAAATCAATTTAATCAAAAAATATCAGAACTTGGAGATAAAGCTTTAACAACAGATAATAAGCTACAAGGAAAAAGAACTTTTGGAATTGATAAATATACAGGGACATATAATGCAGGTTACAAAAAGTATGATGGAACAGAAATACTATTTGGAGGGACCGATGTTGAACGAAAGCTAGGAAATAAGTTAGAAATTAATATACACTTAAATAAAGAATCAGGAGATGCAGTTATATATTTAGCTAATGGAAAAATATCAAAAAATATATTAATAGAAGGAAATGGAGAAGTTTCTAAAACAATAGAAATATTAGATGGAAGCAATTATATAATTTTAGAAGGAAATAATTTTTCAGGAAATGTAGAAATAGAAATAAAATAAATCGAAAAATAATTTGTAGAACCGAGGTGGCAATATATGAAAAAATTTGTAAAGTTTTTAATTATACTAATATTAATATTAACTAGCTTAGGATTGTTGATAATAGGAAATGGATATAATATGTATAAAGAGGCAATTCAAGAAATGCCTATACAAGAAAAAGTAGAAGAAATAAGACAAAAGGAAAATTATACAAAGCTTTCAGAATTGCCACAAATATATATAAATGCAGTAATATCAGTAGAAGACCACAGATTTTATGAACATAATGGAATTGATGTAATTGCAATAGGACGAGCTATTATAAATGATATAAAAGCAATGAGTTTTGTTGAAGGAGGAAGTACCATAACACAACAAATTGCTAAAAATGAATATTTTACACAAGAAAAGAAAATTACTAGAAAAGTAGCAGAAGTATTTGTTGCTTTTGAATTAGAAAAACAATATACTAAAAATGAAATTTTAGAATTGTATATAAATACTATTTATTTTGGAAATGGATATTATAATATAAAAGATGTAGCAAAAGGTTATTTTGGAAAATCAATTACTAATTTAAGTGATAGTGAATGTATTATGTTAGCAGGAATACCAAATGCACCTTCAGTATATGCACCGACACAAAATCCAGAATTAGCTAAACAAAGACAAAAACAAGTTGCTGAAAAAATGGTTAAGTATGGTTATTTGACAGAAAATGAAAAAAATAAAGTATTAAGCAAGTAAAAGATTATTGTAAAATTTAGTTCCAAAAAAGAAGAAATTTTCAAATGTTATTAAATAAAATTGGTAAAATGCAAAAGTAAAACATGGTTTGTAAAACTAATAGCTGTTGTAAGATTAATATCCAATAAATTAATTATTTGTTATAAAAAATATTGCAGAACAAAGACAATAGTGCTAAACTTTAAAAAAATATATACATTAATTTATAAAACAATATGGAGACTAACTATTAATTGTCAATAGAAAAAATGAAAATAATTTTAATTTTTTGAACAAATAAAAATTTCCATAACTAATAACAGTTTCAAAATTAAATTTTAAAACTGTTAAATAATGGGAATATGTACTTTGGAAATTTGTTAACTTAAGCTTTAAATGTTGTGTTTGTTGTAAGCAATTTAAAAATTACTCTAGTTAATTTATGAGCAACATGTCCAATTGCATTTAAATAAGATTTGCCTTGTGCCAATTTCATGGTATAATATTGATAAAAGGTATTATCATTCCAAATAATCAGTTCAGCTGCATAATTGATTGCAAAACGTAAATGCTTAGAACCTCTCTTTGAAATTTTAGTGTTAGTAGCATTAAAGTTACCAGATTGTCTAACCGAAGGATCTAACCCAGCGAAAGCAAGTAATTTTGTAGCAGAGCGAAAGCGAGTAATATCACCAATTTCACTAATAATGATGGCACCTAACCATATACCAATACCAGGAATTGACAAAATTGGGGAATTAAGTTTTTCCATGATATTGGTAATGTCGATATCGAGCAAATCTATTTGTTTTTGAAGCATTTGGATTTGCTCGATTAACATTTGAATTTGTTTACCAATTGCAGGGTTGTCCATTGCAATAGAATGTTTAGCTAATTCTTTGAGAGCAATTGCTTTATCAGTTTTAAAATGTCCTTTTGATGCAGAGTATAATAAATTTGATAGAGCATCAATTCTAGTATTAGCAATAATTTTAGCAGTTGGGTATTTAGTAAGTAAAGCATAAGAAGATTTAATATGTAAATTGCCGTTAAAGAAATTACTAAGCTCTGGGAATGCAATATCAAGGCAAGTAACCAATTGTACTTTAGCTTTTGATTGAGATTTTTTAACATCAAATTTAAAACGACAAATAGTTCTTAATTTAATAATTTCAATATCTTTTT
>CAJMRU010000006.1 GCA_905215845.1 uncultured bacterium | reverse complement strand
AGTAATGAAATTATAAATAGATGTAGTAATATAATAGAAAATGATGTTCCAGAACAAGAATTATTAATAAAAAAAGTTCTTAGTGACAAGAAGAAAAAAGAGATTGTTGAATTGTTGAAGAATGGAGAAACATTTATCAAGAAAACTACATCAATGACTTATCCACAATATGAATCAATTAGATATATAATGAATACATTAATAAATGACATTGTAAATGAGAAAATGGGAAATATTTCACAAGAATTTAGCAATTTTATTAATGATGAAGATAAAAAAATAATAAAAGAAGTCTTTGAGGAGAAGAAGTCGAAAATTTCGAATAATATGCCTATTACTATAGATCAAATAGAAGCCATTGATGAGGCAATTTTGAAAGAAGAATTGGTTTATCCAAGTACAATAGAATACAAAGAAGTCCTAGTTTTTTTAGAAACTTTGTACTGGAAATTTGAATGGAATATATACGAAAGTAAGAAAGGGTTAGGAAATCTAAATAATTTAAAATATTACGCAGTTGTATTACAAAGATGGATGTTAGGATTAGGACTTAGTCAAATTGTAAAATATGCAATAGAACATCATGAGCAGATAAAAGAAGTATATAATCAGAAAATAAATAGCAATGTAGAATATACAGGAAGTATAGAACAAAAAAATTGGATTATAAATGGAACACTAAATACTATTGAAAATATTGTGTTATTTAAAATAGCTAATTATTTTTCAAAATTCTCTGAAAGATATATGAAAATAAAGAAAATAGATTTTATAGAAAATGATTGGTACGAGTATGTACAATATGGAACTAGTAATGATATAGTAATATCATTGCAAAAGATGGGATTTTCAAGAGAAGGTGCACTTAAAATATATAGTAATGAGTATTATCTTATTACAGAAAAAGAAAATAATATCTTAATAAAAGCAGAAGTTTTTAATGATAAAAATGAAGGATTAGTAGAGGAAGCTGCGGAAGTAAAACTAAACAATTCGGATAAATTTGTTAAAATCTAAAGGCAGGATAGCGTGCATCACGCAACGCCTATACACATTGCAGGACAAGCCTTCAAGAGTTAATCAAAGAACAAAAATTTTATGCAAAAGTGATGCAGAAATTCACCCAGTGAACTCCTAAAAAATGCTTTTCAGAGTGCGGAAGTTCACTAAATGAACCTATTTTAAGGAAAAGTTCACCCGGTGTACTAAAATGAGTTCACTAAATGAACAAATGCAGAATAAATAGTTTACAAAGTTCACCGAGTGAACTAAATAATAGAGAAAAATAAATTACGAGTTCACCCGGTGAACTGAATAAGAAAAATAAAAAATTATCAGTTCACTAAGTGAACTAAAACAAGAAAAGTGAACTTCGTTCACACTGGCACTAATTTAATTTAGTGCCTTTTATTTTTCTTCTCTAAATGTTATAATTCTGTTATGGAATTTTTAGAGTTTTTAGAAGAAGAAAATAAACATACTTACAAACCTGATAACTGTAAGTCTAAATTTAAAATTAAAGACATTTTTAATGATCATTGGCACTCTTTTTTAGAAGATAATCCTCATTTAACTATCAGACCTGTTGTTCATGAAGAAGTTGAAAAAATGATGGGCTGTGGTTCTATTTCTAATGGCTATGCTGTCTATACTTGTGATAATTGCAATAATTATTTATATGTGCCTTTCACTTGCAAATCTCGTTTTTGTTGCTCTTGTGGCACTAAATATACTTTAGACAGAGCTGATACTATTGCTAGAAAATCTATTAACTGCACTCATAGACATATTACTTTTACCATTCATCAAGATTTATGGTCTCTTTTCTTAAAAGATAGATTTCTTCTTAACTTCCTTTTTGATGCTGTTTCTTCTACTATTCTTTCTTGGTTCTATGAACAAAATCATAAAGAAAACTTCACTCCTCGGTTTTATTTCTACTCTTCATACTTTTGGTCGCGACCTTAAATGGAATCCTCATATTCATGTCTTAATTACTGAAGGTGCTGCTGGTAACTTCACTCCTTGGAAAAAGTTTGAAGTTTTCCCTTTCATTATGCTTCGTAATCGTTTTCAAACTACTTTACTTTCCATGCTTGAAAATCATTTTGGTAAACAAAAATTTAAAAAACTCAAAAATCATATTTACAAAACTTCTTCTAATGGTTTCTATGTTCATGCTCCTAAGATTAAACATCGTAATATTAAATCTACCGTCAAATATGTTATACGTTATTCTGGTAAACCTGCTATGGCACAATCCCGTATTCTTAATTACGATGGTGAATATGTTACTTTTTGGTATGATCGACATGAAGATGGCAAAAAAGTTGAAGAAACTATTCATGCTTATGATTTTATTAAAAGACTTATTATTCACATTTATGATAAATATTTTAATGTTGTTCGTTATTATGGTCTTTATTCTAAAAAACATAAATTTTCTGACAAATTCAATTACATGCTTAAGCCACATGTTGCTGAATTTAGAAAACGACTTAAAAACTGGCGATGCCGTATTGAACTTTACTTTAGACATGATCCTCTTAAATGTTCTTGTGGGCACACTTTTCACTTTGACTATCTTGTTCAAAAATCGTATAATACTTCCTAAGAGGTGATTATTTTGAAAATTAAAAGACCAAATTATACAGATTATACAGAATTTATTTGTACTAGATGCAAATGTCACGAAAAAATTCCTACTAAAATTGTTTTACAAATGGATATGATGGATCCTGGTGACCCTCTTTATCCGCCTATGTTTGATTGTGAAAAGTGTGGTGGCTTAATGAAGCCTGTATATTTCATCGGATATACTGGTATCGAATATTCTTACGATGGTAATTAGTTGTTTACATATATTTCCATTTTACCTTTTATTTAAGGTTTATTCATTATGCCTTTTACTTTTCTCATTGTATAGTCAAAATCTTCGATTTTTCCTATACAACAAAAAAAGAATAAATGCTTAAACATTTATTCTTTTAATCTAATTGGTAAAATCATATATACATAATCATTGTTTTCAACAGATTTTACTAAACATGGTGATATGCTGCTACCAAATTCTATAAATACTTCTTCGTCTTCTATTGCTTTTAATGCATCTAAGAAATATTTTGGATTAAATCCTGCTTCTAAATTTTTTCCTTCTGTTGAAACAAATAATTCTTCTTTAGCATCACCTGTTTGGTTTGTACATGATATTACAACTTTTCCTATATCTACTTGTACTTTTACTGGATATTTTTTCTCTTTTTCCATAGATGATGCTGAAATTAAGCTTATTCTTTCAAAACTATTTTGAATATTGTTTTTATTTACTCTAATTCTTGTTTCCCAATTACTTGGAATTACATTTTTATAATTTAAAAACTCTCCGTCTAAGATTCTTGTAACTATTTTGCAGTTATCCATTTCAAATAATGCTTGATTTTTTGCTACTCCTATTTTTACTGGTTCAAAAGAATCTGATAAAATCTTGTTTACTTCTACTAAAGTTTTTCCTGGTATTACTGCATTAAAGTCATTTGTTTGTTTTGTTAGGAATATTGTTCTTAATGCTAGTCTAAAACCGTCTACTGCTACTAAACTTAATTTATTATTTTCAATTTCGAATAAACATCCTGTAAAAATTGGTCTACTTTCTTCAGTACTTGTTGCAAAAATTGTTTTTCTAATCATATTTTTTAATACATTTTGGTCAATTTCTATTGAATTTTCTATTTCTATTTTTGGTAATTCTGGAAATTCTTCTGGATTCATAGTTGCTAGTTTATAATGTGATCCTTCACATTCAATTTCTAGTAAATTATTTTCGTTTACACTAATATGTATTTCTGTATCTGGTAGTTTTCTTATAATTTCACTAAACATTATAGCGTTTACTACTGTACTTCCTTGTTCTTCTACATCACATTCCATTATATATTCTATCCCTATTTCTAAATCATAGGTTGTTAATTTTATTTCATTATCATTTGTTTGTATAAGTATTCCTTCTAGTATAGGCATTGTAGTTTTAGATGCTACACCTTTTACTACGGAATTAATAGCTTTTATTATTTTGTCTTTGTAACATACTATTTTCATTTTGCGTCCTCCTTATTAAATAATATAATATATTTAGTAGTAATAGTATTAGGTGCTGTGGAAACTGTGGAAAACTATGTTGAAACTTGAAATCCCTAATAAAATTACTGTTTATAATTTAGTGGAAAACTCTAAAAATAATCCACAGTTAGTTTTGTGATTTGTGTATAACCTAAGATGTTCACAGTTTTTTAACAGCTTATTAACATCGGGGTGTGGATATCTAATGTAGCTGTTCCGTAAGTATAGATTGATTTTATTTTCACAAACATTTATTTTTACAAACACAAATTTTAAAAATTTTTAAATTTTCATGATTTGATTATTGTTTGCCATTTATAATTATGTTTTTCACACTATCCACAATTAGCTTTGTATTATTTTTTTCTTTTATTTCTTTTTCAATTTTTTTACAAGCATGCATTACTGTTGAGTGATCTCTACCTCCAAAGTCTACTCCTATCTGAGGAAAAGACATATTTGCAATTTCTCTACATAGATACATTGCAATTTGTCTTGGGAATGCAATGTCATTTGATCTTTTATTTCCTGCTAAGTCATCTTTGTTGATACTAAAATATTTTGCAACTGTTTCTTTTATAAAATCACAAGAGATTACTTTTTCACTTTCGTATTTGAATTCATTTATTATATTTTCGGCTAATTCAATAGTTATTGGGCTATGAATTAGTGATGCTCTAGCTACGATTTTATTAAAAACTCCTTCTAATTCTCTAATATTTGAGTCAATTTTATTTGCAATGTTTGATAAAATTAAATCCTCTATTAAAATATTTTCATCTTGAGCTTTTTTTCTAAGGATTGCCAATCTAGTTTCATAATCTGGACAAGATATATCGGCAAGTAATCCCCATTCAAATCTTGATTTTAATCTATCTTCAAGAAATTGAATATCTCTTGGTGGCTTATCACTAGAGATTATAATTTGTTTTCCGTCTTCGTATAAAGAGTTAAAGGTGTGGAAAAATTCTTCTTGTACTCTTTCTTTTCCAGCAATAAATTGAATATCGTCAATTAATAATACATCAATATTTCTATATCTGTTTCTGAAAAACTCATTTTTGTTATCTTTTATTGCATTTATTAATTGATTTGTGAATTTTTCTGAAGTTACATACAAAATATTTTTTGATTTGTCATTTTCTAGTATTCTATTTCCTATTGCATGCATTAAGTGAGTTTTTCCTAAACCTACTCCCCCATATAAAAATAATGGGTTGTAAGATTTTGCAGGATCATTTCCTACTGCTAAAGCTGCTGCGTGGGCAAACCTATTATTGTTTCCTACAACGAAGGTTTCAAAAGTGTATTTAGGATTTAGTGTTGATTTGTTTGATTCTATCTCTGTTGAAGAAGCTCTATTTAGATCTTTTATGATGTCATTAGGTTTTTCATCTAAAGCATCTTCTTTTGATAAATCAACAACTGAAAATGTCCAGTCTTTATTTGTTATGTATCTTAATGTGTTAAAAATTAAGCTTCTATACTTGTTTTCAATAAAATCTTTTTGGAATTCTGAAATAGTTGTAAAAACGATATTGTCTCCTTCAATACTTCTGATATCTAAAGGCATTATCCAGGTATCATAAGATATCTTAGTTACTTCAGGTTCTAATAGTTCTTTTATTTTGGCAAGTAATTCGTTCTTATCAATGGCCATTAAATTATCATCCTTTCTTTATAGTTATCCACAAAGTTATCCACAACTGTTGATAATGTTGTAATATTTTTGTAAAAATAAAAAATTTTTTGCGAACAAAAATTTAAGTATTTTCTAGTAAAATTCATATTTTTTTATACTTTGATATAATAACAAACTTTTATAAAATAAGTCAAGTTAATTGTGGAAAATTTTTTGGAACTGTGGAAAGATTCAAAAAAAGTTGTGGATAAGTCGTCTTATATTACAATAATATTACAAAAAAAACAAAAAATCTACTAAAAATTTGTTCTTTTTTCAAAAAATGAGAAATTTTTACAAAATATTTTTTTAAGCCTTATTCCTTAAGTTTTTTATAATAATATTCTTTTTTTGTTTGTTTCTAATTTGTTTTTTTACTCTAAAAAATTCTAAAAAGAACACTTTTAAAACTCTTTCAAGCTTGAATTTCCGTAATTTTTTATAAAAAAAACAAAATTGCTTGACAATTATCAAGAATGTAATGTATAATCTATATTGCTTAATTGTAGCAGATAATTTCCAAGAGGAATTTATATAAATAAAAAACAGTAGGAGGTGCTAAAATGAAAAGAACATTTCAACCTAAAAATAGACAAGAAAAAAGAGAACATGGTTTTATGAAGAGAATGAAAACAAGAGCTGGAAGAAACATATTAAAAGCAAGAAGAGCTAAAGGAAGAAAAAAATTAACAGCATAATTTTATAATTGCTTAAAAATAGTTTCTAGAGCATTATTAGAAAAGGCCGCATTAATATTTAATATTATGCGAGCCTTTTAGTCTAACTAATAGGGAAGAGAACAATGAAAAAGACTTTAATGTTAAAGAAAAATTATGAATTCAGAAATGTTTTGAATAGAGGAAAATACTATTCTGGAAGATATATAGAGGCTTTTATTAAACACAATAATCAAAAAAATAACTTTTTAGGGATTGCTATAAGTGTAAAAGTAGGAAAAGCAGTTAAAAGAAACCATTTAAAAAGACTAATAAGAGAAGGGTATTATGTTTTTGAGGAAAATGTAAAAGTTGGGAATAGTATAGTGATTTTATGCAAGAAGAAAACAAATGTGGATGAATTGAATTTTCAAAAAGTAAAAGAAGATTTAGAATTTATTTTAAAAAAAGCAAACATTTTTGAGGAAAAATCATGAAAAAAGTGTTAATAAGTTTGATTAATTTCTATCAAAAACATATATCATTATGGTTAGATAGTAAAAATATAAAATGTAAATTTTATCCTACTTGCTCAGATTATACAAAACAAGCAATTGAAAAATATGGTGTAATAAAGGGTGTTTTTTTAGGAATTAAGAGAATATTGAGATGTAATCCCTTTTCAAAAGGAGGATATGATCCGTTAAAATAGGGTAGGAGGAAATAAAAATGTTTCAATTTTTTGCAAATATTTTTGGTTATTTGTTAGAATTACTATATAATTTAACAAGTAACTATGGTTTGGCAATTATACTTTTTACAATAGTTATAAAATTGATATTCTTGCCATTTTCAATTAAACAACAAAGAACAATGAAAAAAAGTGCTAAAATTCAAGAAAAAATGAAAGTGATTCAGTTTAAATATAAAAATAATCCTGAGAAAATGAATCAGGAAATGATGAATTTATATAAAAACGAAAAAATGAATCCATTTAGTGGATGTTTCACAGCAATAATACAATTTTTATTGTTATTTTCAATTTTCTATTTAGTAAGATCACCATTAACATTTATGGAAAAAATACCAGCAGAAGATATTTCTAAATATGTAAGTCAAATCCAGGAAAGTGGTAAATCCGTAAGTGGAGCATACCCTGAAATTGATATAATTAGAGAATATAATTTCCTAAAAGAGAAAAATCCAGAAGATGCTAATATAGATAAAATAAATTTACAAATGAACTTTTTAGGAATAGATTTAAGTAAAGTACCACAACAAAATTTAGCTGATTTTACAGTATATATAATACCAATTTTATATATTTTATCATCATTTATTTCTATAAGGCTAACTACTTCAATGCAAGAAAAAGCTAATAAAAAGACTAAAGAAACAAAAATTGATGGTACAACTGGAAAAGAATTAGTACCAGAAGAAGAAAATAATGAATTAGATGCAGTAATGCAAACAAATAAAATGATGTCTTGGATGATGCCTATAATGTCTATTTCAGTAGCTCTTGTAGCACCTTTAGGATTAGCGTTATATTGGCTAGTAAACAATTTATTAATGATTGTTGAAAGAGTAGTTTTAGATAAAGTTATAAAAACTGAGGAGGAATAATCAGATGGGAAAAAGTATTATTTCAGAAGGAAAGACAACAAATGAAGCAATAGAAAAAGGCTTAAAAGAATTAAAACTTCCAAGAGATATGGTAGAAGTAAAAGTATTAGAAAATGAAGATAAAAGAAGCTTTTTTAGTATATTAGCACCAAGAATAGTTAAAGTTGAAATGACTGTAAAAGAAAATAAAACTGAAAAAAAAGTAAAAAAAGATATTCATATGAGTGATGAAGAACAAGATAAAGCAACAGAAAATTTAGAAAGTTTTTTAAAAGAATTTGTTAAAGAATTACCTGAAAATACAGAATATTCAATAGAAAAAACAGATAAAGTAATCAAAGTTAATTTACTTAATAAAGATTTAGGATATCTAATTGGATATAGAGGAGAAACTTTATATGCACTACAAAATATACTATCTGCAGTTGCAAGTAAAGGAATAAAAGGTAAGACAAGAGTTATATTAGACATTGAAGGATATAAAGCAAAAAGAGAGAAAACTTTAGAAGATTTAGCAGAGAAAGTTGCTAAAACAGTTATAAAAACAAGAAAATCTGTTAAATTAGAGCCTATGCAAGCTTATGAAAGGAAAATTATTCATAGTAAGTTGCAGGGAAATAATAAAGTAGAAACAGTTAGTGTTGGTGAAGAACCACATAGAAGAATAGTAATTTCATTAAAAAATAAATAGAATTTGAGGTCAAAGGTCAAATTTACGAAGTTAAGTAAATTTTCCTTTTGGCCTCTTTTTTTAGGATTAGCCGCTGGAAATAGTTGATAATTATAATTTTTTGGGTTTTGACTACTTATTTCATTCAGAAAGAATTGGTAAGGCTTCCTAATGAGCCTCTCTCACTCAGACCCTTTCATACTTCAAGTACCGTGAGCATTCCTCATTTGAAAGCCTTACCAATTCTAATCTTCATTCCATGCGAACGTCAAAATCCAAAAAATTATAATTATCAACTATTTCCAGCTACTCTACAGTAAATAAATTTAAGAAAAGACTTAAAAAAATTGACATAATATGATATAATATTAAAAGTTTTTGTATAAAGAAAAAGGAGGTTTTTTATGAGTACAATAGCATCAATATCTACGGCTCCACGGAATAGGTGGGATAGGTATTATAAGAATGAGTGGTGAAAATTGTTTTAAAGTTTTAGAAAAAATATTTGAGCCAAAGAAGAAAGAAGAAATAGAAGATATAAAAGGATATAGAATGAAATATGGAAATATAGTAGCAGGTGAAGAAATAGTTGATGAAGTATTAGTTTCATATTTCAAAGCACCAAAAAGCTATACAGCAGAAAATATGTGCGAAATAAACTCTCATGGAGGAAATATTGTAGTAAAAAAAATATTAGAATTATGTTTAAAAAATGGTGCAGAATTAGCTGAACCTGGCGAATTTACAAAAAGAGCATTTTTAAATGGAAGAATTGATTTGTTACAAGCAGAATCTGTTATAGATATAATAAATGCAAAATCAGAGAGGGAAGCTAAGACTGGTATAAAACAATTAGAGGGGTCTCTTTCAAACGAAATTGCCAAAATAAAGCAAGAAATATTAGATGTAATGGTAAATATAGAAGTTGCTATTGATTATCCTGAATATGATGTTGAGGATGTTACAAATAAGCAAATAATTGATATGTTAAATAGTGTAAAAGCTAAGTTATTTAAACTAGAAAAGAGTTTTGATAATGGAAAGATTATAAAAGATGGAATAAAAACAGCAATAATAGGTAAGCCAAATGCAGGTAAATCTTCATTATTAAACAAAATTTTAAAAGAAGAAAGAGCTATTGTAACTGAATATGAGGGAACAACAAGAGATACTATTGAGGAATTTGTAAATATAAATGGAATACCATTAAAATTGATAGATACAGCAGGAATAAGAAATGCTAAAGATGAGGTAGAGAAAATAGGAATAGCTAAAGCTAAAGAAATAGCTAAAGAAGCAGAATTGGTAATTGCTATTTTTGATAGTACAAAACATTTAACAAAAGAAGATATAGAAATAATTGAATTAATAAAGAATAAAAATGCAATAATTGTACTTAACAAAATAGATTTAGAGCCAGTTATTGATGAAAATGATGAGCATTTTTCAGATATAAAAAGTAAGATTATAAAAATTTCAGCATTAAATAATATAGGAATAGAGGAAATTTATGAAGAAATAACAAATTTATTTAACTTAAATGAAATAAATTTAGATAATGAAATTGTTATTACAAATATTAGGCATAAAAATTTAATAGAAAAGTCAGTCGAAAGTGTAAATAAAACTTTAAAAACTATTGAAGATAAAATGCCATTAGATATAGTTGCAATTTATATAAAAGAAATTTTGGAAAATTTAGGAAATATAACAGGAGAAGTTGTAACAGAAGATATAATAAATGAAATTTTTGCTAAATTTTGTCTAGGAAAATAAATTGCAAAATAAGCACATTAAAATCAAAAATAAGACAAATAAAACATAAAACAATATAACTTGTAGAACGGAAATAAAAAACGATTAAAATTGAATTTAAAAAGAATTAAATACACTTTAAAAATTAACAAAAAAATAAAGGAAAAAAGAGTTAAAAAATGTTTACTAAAAAGTAAATGGCGAACACATAAGTAGTGGAACACTACAAACACAACGGTTCTAGAAGAACAAAAACATAAAAAAACAATGTTATGTAAATGCAGAAAAATGTCGAATTCTACTTTTGAAAGTCATAGAACCCAATGTAATACAATGTATTAACAAAATTAATTTACCGATTAGTAAAATTTTCAAATGAGCATTAATAAAACATAACTTTCTGTTTCACACGGAAGTAGAAATAAAAAGGAGAGAGGAACAAAAAATGGAATATTTTGCAGGAGAATATGATGTCGCAGTTGTAGGAGCAGGTCATGCTGGATGTGAAGCAGCATTAGCAGCAGCAAGATTAGGAATGAAAACATTAATTTTTTCAATTAGTTTGGAAGCGATAGCTAATATGCCATGTAATCCACATATAGGGGGAAGTTCAAAGGGACATTTAGTAAGAGAAATTGATGCCCTTGGTGGAGAGATGGGGAAAAATATAGATAAAACAATGATACAAGTAAAAATGTTAAACACTTCTAAAGGACCAGCAGTATATTCATTGAGAGCACAAGCAGATAGAAAAAAATATCAAGCAGAAATGAAGCATACTTTAGAAAAACAAGAAAATCTTGAAGTAAAACAGGGAGAAATTGTGGATATCTCTGTGGAAAATGGAAGAGTAACGGCGATTAAAACTGATGTAGGAGCAATATACAAGGTAAAAGCTGTTATACTTGCAACAGGAACATACTTGAAAGGTAAAATTTTTATAGGAGATTATTCAAAAGAGAGTGGACCTGATGGTGTTGCAGCAGCTAATGAACTATCTGATGTATTAAAGAAATTAGGAATTAATTTAGTAAGATTTAAAACAGGTACACCAGCTAGAATAAATAGAAGAAGTATTGATTTTTCTAAGATGGAAGTACAAAAAGGTGATAACAATATAGAAGCCTTTTCATTTGAAAATGAGCCAAAAGACTTTGAACAAGTAGATTGTTATTTAACATACACAAATGATGAAACACATAAAATAATAAAAGAAAATTTACATAGGTCACCTTTATATTCAGGAATGATAGAGGGAACAGGACCAAGATATTGTCCTTCAATAGAAGATAAAGTAGTAAGATTTAGTGACAAGCCAAGACATCAAGCTTTCGTTGAACCAGTAGGACTAGATACAGAAGAAATGTATATTCAAGGAATGAGCTCATCATTACCAGAAGATGTCCAAATTGCTTTTTATAGAACATTACCAGGTTTAGAAAACGCAGAATTCACTAGACCAGCTTATGCAATAGAATATGATTGTATAGATCCATCAAACTTAAAGCTTTCTTTGGAATATAAAGGGATAGAGGGATTATTTATGGCAGGACAAATAAATGGTACTTCTGGATATGAAGAAGCAGCATGCCAAGGATTACTTGCAGGAATAAATGCAACACAAAAAATAAAAGGAAAAGAGCCATTAATATTAGATAGAACACAAGGATATATAGGTGTTTTAATAGATGATATAGTAACAAAAGGAACTAATGAACCTTACAGAATGATGACTTCTAGAGCTGAATATAGACTTTTATTAAGACAAGATAATGCAGATTTAAGATTAACTGAGATAGGACATGAAATAGGTTTAATATCTGATGAAAGATATAAAAGATTTTTAACTAAAAAAGAGAATATAGAAAAAGAAGTGGAAAGATTAAAGAAGACAGTAGTAAAGCCAACAGAAAAAGTAAATAAAATACTTAAAAAATGTGGTACATCAGAATTAAATAATGGAAGTAAAATGGCTGAATTAATAAAAAGACCAGAAGTTTCTTATGAAATATTAAAAGATATAGACGAAAATAGGCCAGAGCTTTCATATCAAGAGAAAGAAGAAGTTGAAATTCAAATAAAATATGAAGGATATATTAAGTTGCAAGAAGAACAAGTAGAAAAATTTAAAAAATTAGAGGAAAAGATTTTACCAGAAAATATAGATTATGAAACAATTAATGGAATAAGCTTAGAAGGAAGACAAAAGCTAAATAAATTTAAACCTCGTTCAATAGGGCAAGCCTCTAGAATATCAGGGGTTTCACCAGCAGACGTATCAGTGCTTTTAGTATATTTGCAACAGATAGGAAATAAGAAATAAAAAATATATTGAAAGTAAATAAAGTATGAGAATAATATAAAGTTATTTAAAAGTTATAGTAATTTAAGGAAAACAAATAAAGGAAAAGAAGGTTGAAGAATTTAATTCTTTTCCAACTAGAATTATGCTTAAGGAGGAAATAATAGTAAAAATGGAAATAGAAGAGTTTTCTAAGTTAATTAGTTCATATGGAAAAGAAATTTCAATAGAATTTTCAAATATTCAAATTGAAAAGTTTTATAAATATATGAATTTATTGATAGAGTGGAATGAAAAAATAAATTTAACAGCTATTACAGAGCCAAAGGAAATAATAATAAAACATTTTATTGATTCTTTAACTGTATTAAAGGATATAAAAGGAAAAAACACACTTGTTGATGTTGGAACAGGAGCTGGATTTCCAGGAATACCTTTAAAAATAATGGATGAAGAAATAAAGATTACTTTATTAGACTCTTTAAATAAGAGAATAAATTTTTTAAATGAAGTAATAAATCAATTAGATTTAAAAAATATTGAGACAATACATTCTAGAGTAGAAGAAGCTGGAAAAAATAAAAAATACAGGGAAAGCTTTGATATAGCTACTGCTAGAGCAGTTGCAAACTTAGCAACTTTATCAGAATATATGTTACCATTAGTAAAAGTTGGTGGAAAAAGTATTTGTATGAAAGGTTCTGAAGTAAGTGAAGAACTTCAAAATAGTAAAAAAGCAATATCAATTTTAGGTGGAGAGATAGAAAATATAGATAACTTTCAATTACCTAAATCAGATATGATGAGAAATATAGTAATTATTAAAAAAGTAAAAGCTACTCCAAGCAAATACCCAAGAAAACCAGGAACACCATCTAAAGAACCAATAAATTAATAATTAAAAGTTTCTTGTAAAACATGGAAAGGGGCTGTCCTAGAAATATTTTATATATTCTAGGATAGTCTTTTTTTATTGTATAGGAAAAATCTGCTTTTATCTTGACAATATATAAGATTTTTTCGTATACTTCTTACTTTGTATTTAAAACTAAAATTTTATAGTATTTCCGATTCTATAAAACTAAAAGGTCATAATGTATGAAGGTAATGAACTTGTTCTAAAAATTAAGCCTATACATATATTTATAATAATTCATAAAAATATAAAATCAAGAATGAATAATAAAATTTTAAATTATTTATTTAAATTTTAAGGTTAAAGGAGAGGAAGGATAGTAAAAATGAAGAAAATAAATATATGTATAATAAGTTTTCTTTGCTTAATTACCATGTGTTCAGTTAAAAGTATAGGTTATAGTACTGATGATATATATATTTGGAATAAAGAAAATGCAGAAACACTAGAAACAACATCAAAAGATGTTTCAAATGAAGGAAATAATGACACAAAGGTTGAAAATAAAGAAGATAAAAATAATAACTCACTTAATTTAGAGAGTGAATCAGCAATCTTAATAGAACAAACAACAGGTCAGGTTTTATATGGGCATAATATACATAAACAGCTAAGACCAGCATCAGTGACAAAAGTAATGAGTATGTTACTCATAATGGAAGCATTAGATAGTGGAAAAATAGCATTGACAAATGAAGTACCATGTAGCGAAAATGCATCTTCAATGGGAGGGTCACAAATATGGCTAGACCCAAAAGAAACATTAACCGTAGATGAAATGTTAAAGGCAATATGCTTAAATTCAGCAAATGACTGCGTAGTAGCAATGGGAGAATATATTGCTGGAAGTGAAGAGGCATTTGTACAAATGATGAATGACAAAGCAAAACAATTAGGAATGAGTGATACAACATTTAAAAATTGTCATGGACTTGATGAAGATGGTCATGTAAGTTCAAGTTACGATATAGCATTAATGTCAAGAGAACTATTAACAAAGCATCCAAATATAACAAAATATACAACAATGTGGATGGAAACTTTGAGAGATGGAAAAACACAACTTTCAAATACAAATAAATTAATAAAAAACTATAATGGAGCAACAGGATTAAAAACAGGTTCAACATCATTAGCATTATATAATTTATCAGCAAGTGCAACTAGAAATGGCTTGTCATTAATAGCAGTTATAATGAAAGCACCAACAACAAAAGTAAGATTTGGAGAAGCTCAGAAATTGTTGGATTATGGATTTAAAAATTTTTCATATAAGGAATTTGGAAAGAAAGGAACTCTTATTAGTACTGTAAATATAAATAAAGGAGTCAAATCTACAATTCCAGTAATATTAGAAGATTCATCTGGAGTGATATTAGAAAAGGGAAAAGAAAAAGATGTAGAACAATTAATAAATATAAATGAAAATATAAGTGCACCGATAAAAAAGGGGGATAAATTAGGAGAAGTAAGTTTTTCATTAGATGGAGAGGTTATTTCAAAGACTAATTTGATAGCACAAGAAGATGTAGATAAAATTAATATTGCATCAATGGCTAAAAATATTTATTCTAAATGGTTTAATTTATTGAGAGAATAATTATCGACTTATACGTTTAGAAAGTAATTTATTGGATTTTGAAGAAAATAAAAATTATTAAAAATATTTTGTTATTTTTATATTGTAGTATTAAAAAACTAATCTTAATTTAGCAGATAGGTAAAAGAATTTCTTGTATTGTAGATAGGGTATAATAAGAAATTCTTTTACTATTTTAAAATGTAAAAGTGAGTATACTATAATTTATTATTTAATAT
>CAJMRU010000005.1 GCA_905215845.1 uncultured bacterium | reverse complement strand
CTATTATATTAAATAATATAGTTTTAAATTTTTCTCCTTTTAAATTTTTTAGTGTTACTACATCTCCAAATTCAAAGTACCCAAATCCAAAACTAGTAAATTCAAACACATAATATTCGAGACCTTTTATTTTATTAAATATATCAACAATAAAATTCTCTCTGTTTCTATCCATTATTTGATTGTTATCTATTCTTATTGAAACTCTATCTTCAGGATCTATATTTTCTGGATAATAAATATTATCTTCTTGAGGACTTCTTCCTAAAACTAATGAATTGAAAGCACCTATTTTCTTTCCTATTGTTAATTTTTCCAAGTCATTTTCATCAATTACTTCTCCAGTCTCTTCTGGGTATGCAACATATAAATCTTTATTAAATATTTTTATAAATCCACCTGCAACGGCAGCAATTTCATCTAGTATATCTCTATATGTTACATTTAATCCTAAATATTTATCTTCATTTATTATTTTGTTAGCATTAACAAAATCTTCTGTCTTTAAAATAAATCCAAATTTATTACAGATAGCCTTTAAAAGTACAAGCACAGTTATATCATTATTACTGTAATCTAAATTTAATGGTTCATCATCGTATTTTATATGTGTATCTATTAAGTGGTCAAATAAGTATAATTTTGTAGTATTTTTATCTACAACATCTTCTTTATCGTAAACAACATATTCTCCATAATCTACATACTCATAATCTTCAAACTCTGATAACCTTACACCAAGTTTTACATTTATAGTAGAAGCAGATGCAATATTTTCTCTTCTTTCTTTTTGTATTAAATATTTTACCCTTGTGCTTGATAATACCCCTGATGACATTTTTCCTACTTCTTTTACTGTATAAGACTTGTCCAAATCTGTTGCTAAGTATTTTATTCTCGTATTGTTCAAATCTTTATTTTTTCTTTCATTTACTTGTCTAACTGTTAATATTTTGTCTACTTCTATTGAAGTATAGTTTTCTACTTCCAATGTTAATTGTCTCATAATAGAAGTAAATAATTCGCCATTTACAGAAGGTTCAGCACTTTTTATATATGTTTTATCAATTGTCGTTTTCCCAAAATTCAAAAGCATATTTAACTGTTTGCCATATTTTTTCATTTTGGTTTTAAATGATTTAGGTGTTTTTAACATGCTTATCCTCCCTTTCATTCGGTATTAAATTTACTGAAAACGATTTATATTTCATTTCTGTACGAAGTAATAAATCTTCTTCATAATCATTTGCATAAAAATCTGCTGTACAAGTACATTTATATTTGTTATTATAATATTCTACTTCTATTGAAGCGGAATCAAGTATAAGTTCTAATTCTGACATTTCTTCTGCATCTAATGGTTCTATTTCGAGCATAATTTTAGGGAAGTTACCAACTAAAGATCCTTTCATGCTTCCTGCCATATTTCTTCCTGTATCTGAACTCCATAGTTTGTTTCTTCCCAATTTATAACTTATAATAGATTTGAAAGACTTTCCATTTAATTTTATCAAATCTCCACTATATTTCATTAGTAACACCTCCCATTAGTTGCTAGTGCTAATCTGTCATTTCTTTTTTGTGTTTTTCTTTGTATCAGTTCATTATCTAAGAATACATTTACATTTATAGGTTGATCATTATTATCCGAAGGTTCTTTGCTATCATTATCTTTAAACATTTTTAATGCAGTAAGTACCATTTCTAACATTTTATCTTCTGGTGCAACTATTTCCCCTTGTGTCTTGTTATCACCAATTACTGCTAATTGTGGTTGATTTGCTTTTACAAATCCACCTTGTGCTAACATAGGAATTTGTGGAACTCCTATTGTATTTATCCAATTAAATGGTTTTAATCCCATAATATCTACATTTTTTATAGATTTTAGTGCTGAATTTAAGCCATTAAAAGGAACTGCAATTACTTTATTTATTCCACTAATAATTGCATTTACAATAGCTTTCAAACCATTCAATATTCCATCTTTTATGCCATCAAAGATTTTTCCACCTGTACTAAATACATTTTTTACAGCTTGCCAAGCCTGACTAAATTTATCTTTAAACCAGTCTGCTATATTTCCAAACACAGATGTAATAGCATTCCAAGCCCCTGATACACCTTCTTTTACTTTTAGAACAATTGTATTCCAAACATTAGAAATAGTTGTAGCAATTCCATTCCATATATTTGATATTGTATTTTTTACAGTATTAAATACATTAGAAATAGTTGCTTTTATACCATTTATAGCATTTGAAACTATATTTGCAATCCCATTCCATATGTTTTGAAAAAATGTTTTTATTGCATTAAATACTGTCTCAATAATTCCTTTTACTATATTTATAGCTGTTTCTATAATACCTTTTATTGCTTCCCATACAGCAGAAACTATTCCTTTTATAGCATCCCATATTCCAGAGAAAAATGTCTTTATTCCTTCCCAGGCTTTATTCCAATCTCCTGTAAATATTCCAACTACAAAGTCTATTAATCCTCTAAATGTATCTATTATTCCTCCAACCGCATCTGCAATAGCACCAAAAACAGCTTGTATAGTATTCCATATCCCTTCAAAAATTGGAACTAGAACTGGTATAATATTTGCTATCAACCAATCAATTAGTGGTTTTAAAATTCCTTCCCATAAAGCTTGTAATCCACTTGTAATAGAACCTATAAACTCACCTATTTTATCTACTAATGGTTTTAAATGTTCATTCCATAAAACATTTATTCCATTTGCAATATTATCTAAAAAAGGAACTACATATGTGTTATATACTTCTAAGAATTTTCCAAAAGTATCACTTAGCCCTACTTTTAAACTTTCCATAAATGGGTGAATATAAGTATCATATACTTCATTCCATTTATCTCCTACATAAGTCATAGCTTCAGCTAAAGTTCCTGTTATTGTTTGAATTGGTTTTAATAAATTATTAAATGTATCTTTCAATTTTTGTGTATTATCAATAATTGGTTGGAATAACAAAGCTTGAACATCTAGTACAAATTTTCCAAAAAATTCTTGCAAGCTCATAAGTGGATTTGCAAACATTGCAATAATATCAGCCCCAATTTGCTTTGCTGTATCGCCTTTAAATACATCTGATATTTCTCCCAAAGCTTGCCATAAGTTACCTGTCAATGCCATTTCTTCACTTGAGATATTAAACATTGTAATTATGTAATTTTTTATTCTATCTGTGTTTTGACTTAAATATTTATCAATACTTCCAACTAAATTTTCTACTAAATTAATACCTATTCTTGCTATTGCTCCTGTTGTTTGTCCTAAAGAATACATCAATGTTTTTGCCCAATTGTCTACTGCTCCTAAAACTTTTGGATCAGTCCATATATTAATTAAAGTATCTTTTATTCCATTAAGATGACCTATTATTCCATCAAAATTAGTATTTCCAAAACTTGCATCAAACCCTTCTTTGAATATATCTGCTAATTCTCTTAATTTTTTTAGTAAGCCATCTATCATTGAAGTATCTTGTTTTACTGTGGCAGATACATCTAATGAACTTGTTAAACCAGGAGTTCCACCAGCAGAACCTCCACTTCCTGAGCCACCGCTTCCTGAATCACTGTTATCTCCTAATTTATCTATCTCATCAAATCCTGCTGTTTGCAATGCTTTTTTAGCTTTTTTAGCCGATTTTGCAGCACTATCTCCTACTCCCCCAACAGCATTAGAGGCATTGTCAGCATTAGTTGCTACACTTTCCATTCCACTTGAAACAGTTTCAACACTGTCAGCTTTTAATCCAAATAAAGATAATAATCCAGCAAAAGCTGTAAATAGCTTTGTAACTGCATTAGTAACTGCTGTTAATACTGGAATAAATAACTTTGCAAAAGGTTGTATTACATTTCCTATTGCTGTTTTCATATTCGTAAAGGCTGTATTTAACTGAGCAAGCTTACCTGAATATGTATTAGCATAAATTGCAGCATCATTACTTTGAAATTTCGTTTCTTCCAATATGCCATTAACTTCTGCCTGAATCTTTTCTGCCTGTGTTAGATTATTAGTTGTTTTTCCAATAGATTTTGCATAGTCTTCCCACATTTTAGCCACATTTTTTGTTACACCTGCATTATCTACTACTACAGAATTCTCATTTTTTAAACCTTCTGTTGCAAGAGATACTGCATCCCCTAAACTATATGTACTTTGTCTTGCAAAGGTAGCACTATTTTTTAATGCTGTCATTGTTTTTTGTATTTGATCTTCATTATATCCTCTTAATGTCAAATTCTTATATGCAGTAACGGCATTATTTAAAGGAACTAATCCATCTGATATATAATCTTCAATAAATGATTTTGCCCTATTAAAACTTTTTCCTTGTCCTGTTAAAATAGAATTTAATCCTATCCATGCATTAGTAGTTTCTGTTGCCACATTCAAACATTCTTTTCCAAACTTTACTACTGCTGCCACAGAAAATGCTGCCATAACAGCTTTTCCTATTTTCCCTAAAGATGATGTTATTCTTGTAGATGCCATATTGGCTTGTTTATCAACATTATTTAATTGTGAACTAAATTTATCGCTATTTAATACCAAACTTAAATCAATTTCACCTACATTTGTACTCATTGTTTGCTACCTCCTTTCTCCTATTGCTAAGAATACTTTTTCAATATTTTTCATTGCTTGTTCATAATCTTGCTCACTCATAGCAGTTATTTGCCTATTATTCCATTTGTTATAAATTTCTCTTTCTGCTTGAGAGAATTTTTTTATTACTTCTGGATCTTTTTCACTTCTAATTCGAATAACATTTCCTAATGGTGTATCTCCGTTCAGTCCTGCTATATCACTGCATAATTCTCCCCAACTTAATTTATCTATTTCTTGTCTAATGCTATATTTGTATTGTGTTTTTAAACTAGATGCAATTAAATCCCAGTCATCGAACAAGTCATACCACATTTCATTATTTCTTATTGTCTTGAAATCGTTTCTCCATTTCCTCATAAGGCACTTCATTTACTATTGCAGACATCGCTATAACTATTGCCTCTAATCCTGGTATTGTTGGTTTCATTGCTTTTATTTCTGTTAATGCCTCTTTTCCCATAAGCATTTCGATCATTTCATACATTACAGAAATCGACATATCTTTATTTTGTATTTTTTCTTGTACTAATAAATAATTATCAGCACTTGTATCTACTTCAAAAACTTTCCCCTCTGCTATTTTTATTGTTTGTTTTTCTTTTCCTAATTTTGAGCTAATATCAATATTTGCCATATTAATTCATCCTTTCTTTCATTTTTAATAAAAAAAATAAGCCCCAGCTTTTACACTGAGGCACTTATTATCCTGCTGGTGTTACTTCTGGTTTTCCGCTAGATTGCAATTCAAACTCTAATGCCCCAACATTTGTTGAGTCTCCACCACCATTATTTGTAACAGAACATACCATTTTTTGCTTAATTTTTGTTCCACTTGGCATAGTCCATTCAAAAGGAACATATGCTCCAGAACCCATTGCAAATAATTGTTCTGCAATATAATCATTGGCTTCATCGCCAATTACTCTTTTACCTGTAAAAGATATAGACCAAGCCTTTGCTGTTAATAGTCTCTCTACCCAGCCTTCACCTTCCATTGGATACCACTCTTCTATACCGTTATCAAAACTTGGAGAAAAATTTTCAAGTCCAGCTGGTGTTTTAAAATCAGTTCCTTCTTGTGAAGTCATTCCTTTGATTCCTATCTTAAATTCATTGTTATGAACAGGAAATACTCCTGCAGTTACTTTTGCCATAGTCATTCTCCTTTCTTTCCATAATAAAATTCTGCTTGTATGACTCTTTCAAAGATGTGTTTATTATCTGTTCCCACATCTATAGGCTCATTTACAAGCAGATTAACTAAGAATATTTGTATTTCATTTATTTTTATATTTTGAATATTTTGTAGTTTTTTATAAAACTTCATACTTATATTTTCGGTTTCTTCATAATTCATATTCCAATGAATCAAGAAACTTACTCTTTTAACTTCGTATGGAGTATGCTCTAAACCACCTAAATTTATTATAGGAGCATCTGTTTTCAATTGATATACTCCTATTGACTTATCTTTTTTATTATCTAATTTACCTACATAAAAATTGTCAGTTCCTAAAGCCAAAGTCTTTAACCATTCTTTAATATTATCTAGTGTTAGCATTATAAACCTGCCTCCTTTTTATAAAATTGTGCATATGCATTTTTACAGAAATTTTTATTTTTTCCATTTATCCATGAATCGTACCAATTTCCTTGTGCATTTGGATTTTCTTTTGTTTGAAAATTGTATTCTGGATGATAATACAATCTTCTAGCTTGAGGAGAAGTAGTAATTAAACTTGCTTGTCCCTTACTACTTTTAGAATAATCTTCAAATGTGCTATTATTTTGCATATCACCTGTATCAAAGGGCATTACTTGAGCTTCTATAACTTCAGTATGTAAAGCACTCATTGTTTTTTCTAATGCTATTGTAGATGCTCTATCTAGTTGTTTAATTTTAGGAACATTTAATTTTATTTTTGAAGTTACAGCTTTCATTACATAATCTCCAATTCTGTGTAATTAACTGTTCCATCAGGATTTCTTGCTTTTGTTCCTTGATATATTGTCCTTGTTTCTCCAAATATAGTAACTTGTCCTCCAGAAATAACAGCTAAATCTGGAGCAATATCACCTACAAAGTATGCTTTTGCAGTTAATTGAATTAATACTTTCTCTGCATTTAATACTTTTTTAGCTTTATCTTGGTAATTACACTTTAAATCTTTTTCAAGTACAATTACTGGCTCTCCATATTCTGTTAATCTTTCGCCGTATAAAACAACATGAATATCTGTTTTACATTCTTTTTCTCTCACTAATTTAGGATAAATCATATTAACACCTCAAATTTCTACAAGTTAATCCTGTTTGCATTAATAAACAATAATCACTTTTTTGAATAGCAATTCCATTTTGAATTTCAATATTCCAATTAGAGCTATTAAATCCCATTGACACTCCATTTATTGAATAACTAGATAATACTGTTTTGATTAAGTCTTCATTATCATATTCAAAGTCAGCAAGTTTGCATACAACCTTTTGAACTATATCTTTTTGAAAATTTGTTAAATTCTCAAATTTTCTTTTTACAATACGATTATAAGTTAATGTGTCTATATGCATACTTGCTTCTGTTAATTTTTCTTCAATTTTATCTTTAGGAATAATTGAACCTTTATAAGTATTTTGATAATAATCTTTATCTACATAATGGCTCATATATCATCACTCCTATGCATTTCTTTCAATATAAAATTGAATAGCATCATGCTTTTTATTGTAAATAAATACATCTTCAAATGATTCTTCAAAGTATGTCCATTTTCCTTGTGATAATGAACTTGGAGCTCCTAATTGAGCAAAGTCATAAGCTATAACTGGAATTACTGCTGATGGATGTATTAATAACATTTTTACAGCTTTTGCTTCTCCTGCTACATTAAATCCATCATCTGTAAACTCATAAGCAGATTTCATAGCAGTAGTTGGAACACCTATAACTTCCACTTCTCCAATTCTGTCTAATGATCTTGCAACAGCAGTATCTTGTGCTGACAAGTTTCTAGCTGCTTCTTTTGCTGTATCAATTAAAGTTTTTGTTGGAGTATCTGCATATAATAATCTTCCTGCTGCTGGAACTCTTTTTTCATCCATTTTATCCATTAATGCATCAAATTTAGTTAATACATTTCCTAATGTTAAAACTTCATCCTCTGTTATGCTTTCGATTTCATTTTTTAATTTATATAATGCAGTAATCATTTCCGCATCCATTTCTGGGAATTTTTGTTCTTCATTCATAACTTTTGTAATATTTTGAATAGTTGCTACATGATTTGTTTCTTCAATATCTCTTGGGTGAATAAGTGTATCCCAAGTTCTGTGAGTTTTCAATTTCTTTGGTTCTTCAGCATTATTAAAGTTTCTTCCAAAGCTTCCAATTGAATCTCTATCTCCATTTTTTCTACCTTTTACAGTTAAGCTTGGTAGAATTACTGTATCATTTCTTAAAAATTTAACATCTGGCTTTACTGCACTCCACAAAGCTCCAAAATATAATGTATATGGATATGCTTGTGCTAAAGCTTGTGAATATTCTTTAGCATAATTTAAATTAGTTTTTTCAAATGCCATAATAATTTACCTTCCTTTCATTTTTATTGTTTTTTAGGTCTTACACCAGCAAAGTTGAAATCAAATGTTCCATTATTTGAGTTAGTACCATTGTTAGTGTCAGCACCAACTGTGATTCCTACAGTTCCTTGAACTTGTTTTTTTAATCCTGGTACATCATCAATAACCTTTTGTAGTGCTGTTTTTAAAGTATCTTCTAATACATTCCCATCTTTATCTGCACATTTACTTAAATCTGCCATTTTTAATAGATATGGCATTGTTTTGTTATCGACATTCAAATCGTCTACAAATTCAAAAGCCTTTTTCTCTATTTTTAATCTTTGATTTTCTAATTGTGTTTTTTGTAAAGATGCTTGTGTATCTGTAAGCTCTTTATTTTGAGCATTAGCTTGATTAGCTTTTTGAGTTTTGAAAGTATTTATTGCACTTTCCATCTCATCTTTGCTTAATCCTTGCTTTTCAAAATAGCTTTTTAATATGCTATCTTCTGTTTTTGCATTTCTACCATCTATCATTTCTTGAATTTTGTTATAATCAATTGTGTTAGATGCTTGATTGTTGTTTTGCCCTGTAGTGTTTTGGGCATTATTTGGATTTGAATTATTGTTTACATTGTTATTTGTGCTGTTTTCTCCATCCATGTTCACTACCTCCCACTTTTTTAAGTCTTGAAATGACTATATATTCACAAGCTTTTATCCTCATCAGTGTTTGGAGTATTAAAAAAGAGCCTATTGGCTCTTCTTAATTAGCATAACCTTTAGCTTTTATTTGTTCTGCTCGTTCTTTTGAAATTTTGTATTTTTTATTTGTTACTTTTTCAGTTTTTTCTACATTTGCAATGATAAATTCCGTTCCTTCTTCATAGACTGCATTTGTATATCTATCAATGAATGTAATATTTGCAATTATTTTTTCTTTTGCTTTTTCAGTCTTTTCTTTTTTCTCTGTTTTTACTTCTTCTGTTGTATTTTCTACTTCCTCCACATTCTCGTTAGTTTCTGTTGTAACTGTTGATTCTTCAGTTACCATTTCATTTTTAATTTCTTCTTTTTTCTTTGCCATGATAAAATCATCCTTTCTTTTTTATTTTAATTATTTTTTATTCTCTTGTTATACCTTTTATAGCCCAAAATTGTGCTTCTTCCAATTTTGTTATTGCTAATGAAGTTTCTCGACTTGATTTACAATTCGCATCTATAACATCATATATTTTAGAAAAAGAACTTCTGATAAGGTCTATCCTATCTTGCTGTTCTTTGCTTACTTCTACAAATTTTGCTCTATCGTTCATTATTTTACACCTCCTTAACTTTCAATTCTTCTCTGTCATATCTTCTTTTTAAGCCATGTTCTTCACAAAATTCTTTATTGTATTGTTCCCATTCAAGTCTTTTATTGTGATATTTTTCACAATTTGCATCTTCAGTAGATCCTAATTCAAGTCTTTTATATTTTCTAATTTGTCTTTCATTGTATCTTTGTTTTTGTTCTATTACATAATTTTCTTTTTTCTTTTCTAATTCTGTTGCAGTTGGTGGGAGTGGTTTCTTATTAATTCCTGGGAAATATGTTACTACTGTATCTTTGCAATTAGGATGAAATAGTTTTGCTTTTACTGCTGTACTTAATAGCGGATATCCTGTTGATTTACTTTCAGCTTCCGTTCCATTACTCCATACATCATCAATAAAGACTTTCCCTTGGAATTTTATACAATAAGGACATCCCCCTCCACGATTTGGAACTAATACTGTATGAACTCCCCATTCATTTCTTTTTTCACCTTCACCTTGTAAATATGCTCTTTTATTTGCTGTTCTTATTGCCATTTCTGCATAACTTGCAATATTAACCATTGAACCATTTGAATATTCAATATTATTTATTCCTTTTGAAAGAAAATCCTTTGTTGCCATATCAATTGCTTGCTGTGCTGTTCCGCTTCCTGTATTAGCATATACTTGAGCATCATATATTATTTTTCTATATTGGTCATTTGAATATCTTAATATAGACAATTCCGCTTTTTCAAAATTTTCTTTAGTTTCATTTATGAGTGCTTTTAATTTTCCTTCATTTATTCTGAAAAAACTTGATTCTGTTTGATTTACTTTTTCATATATTCTAGTTAACTGTTTCTTTTTTATTCTTCTATTCTTAGTGGTTTTATAAATATGCCACATCTTATTTGTTTTCTTATTGCTACTATTAAAAGTACCATTCTTTATAGCTTCTAATATAACCTTCTCTTGTTCCAACTTGCCATTTTCATAACTCTTTTTTATCAATTCTTCAATATCATTGTTAATAGTAGAAAAATCATTTTTGAACATTTTTTTATTTGTGCTTTTAAAATGCTCTAAAGCTTTTAATTGTTCTGACTGCCATGCACTCCAATTTATATTAAGGTCTTTTTCTTCATTTAAATGCCTTGTAAGATTTCTTTTCATAGATTTTATTAATATTTCTTCTATTCTTTGAAATGCTTGACTTATATCATACTCATTATTCATTTATAACCTGCTCCTAGTCTTTTTTATCTTTTTGTGCCTTTACTTCTGGTTCTCTTTTGGTGGTAGTAACATCTGTGTCGGTAGCATCTTCTTCAACTTGCATTTCAGCATCAAAATTTACAGCTGGTTCTTCTATATCAACAATCCCTTGTTCTGCTTTTAATCTAGCAATTTCTTCTAACTTCCATTTTTCATCTTTTGAGTCTCCATACAGTTCTTCTACACTTGCTTCTATACTCATTATTCCTTGTTGTCTTCCCTTTCCTACTGTTTCTACTTGTGCTTCAAAAGATGGATTATTATATTCTCCAAATTTCAAACTTATTTCTATATCTTCTGGTGTTGGTTTCTTTTCCATTTGAGCTCTGGATTTTAAAACAGTATTTATAACTTTTGGTATAAAGTCTACCAAAGTATCTATTATTAGACCTCTAGTATATAGTGTTGTTTTTTCCTTTTCTCTTTGTGCTTCAGCATTATCTAATTTTTTTGTATCAATTCCTAGTGTAGAAGGACTTATAATTCCTTGTAAACATAAATCCAAAAAGGTTATATATGATTGTAAATAATTTTCAGTTGGTATCTCTGCTTGTTGTATTTCTATTTGATTTTTATTATTTTCACTCATATTTGCTTCTGGAGTAATAAATTTATTATCAAAAGGATTACTATTTATTAATAATTCCCCTGTTTCAGGGTCTCTTGGAATCATATTTTCTGGAATATATTTTATTGCTCTTCCTGCCCTAACTGCTTCTAACCATTGTGAAATTATTTCATCAAAACTATCAAAAGAATCATATTTTCCTTCAAAAATAGATTCTCCTCTACCCTTATATTTTGCTGATTCATTTAACATTATTGGAATAGCCCACATAACTGATTTATCAAAAGATATATTTTCTAGTTTTTCTAAGACTTTCACTGTTTTTAATGGTACTTCTTTATCATCTTTTAATAACTTATAAGTTATATATCCATATCCATAATGTTCTTCTAGCATATATGTAGTATTGTTTTCTTCATGGTATGATTTAAATACAAGTTCTACTAATCTACCTCTTCTATATTTAAAATCTATTTTTGAACCTTCTACCCATTCAAGAATAGCTTTATCTGATATATTAACATCATAATTTATTTTTATTGCTCCATCTCCTATATGTAATAAGTCTGCTAGTAACGATTTTAGCATCTTATTATCAAATTCATTTTCTTTATTAACTTGTTTCCAATATTCATCTTCTACATCATCACCAGAATAGTCTGTCATTACTGTATTTATTATTGTTTTAACTATTAATTTGGGTAATCCAGAATGAGATTTTTTCATTCTAATATCTGCTGTTTGTGCTGCTCCCCAAAAAGTATCTGCTGAATTTTGTAATTGTCCATAAAATTCTGCTAATTCTTTACTATCGCCTCTATACCATATTTTATTTCTAATACAATTAGCTTGAAAATCCATATTTTCATTAATTAAAAATAGTTGTCCTTGTGCAGGTCTAATATCTAACCATGATTTAATCATATTTTTCACTCTTTCTCCAATTTTCATTTTCTTACTCCTATCTTATCTACATATGGAATCCAACTATATTGGCAACTATTAACCATATGATCATTCCCATCTTCTGGTTCATTGTCTTTGTCTTCTTTCCAACTATAAACATCAAGTTCGTTACAATAATTTGCACATGTATCAACAATAAAATAACACCCATCTTTGAACCATCCAAGTTGAGTGTTTATTCTATCTATTATTTGCATTTTTGCTTTCCAAGCATCATTAAAAATATAAATACATCCTGTCTGCCTTTTGTATTTTGCAAATTCTTTAATTGTTGCTTGGTCTGCATTATCTATAAATACATTTCTTGCTAATCCCCACTCTTTTCTATTTCTTTCCAAAAAATCCACAAAGTTTTTAACTGTGTCACTTGGTGCAAGTGGTTCTTCTAAATTAGCATTATTATAAACTCTTTCATCTAGTAATATATATTTTCCTTTATTAGTTATACCAGCAAATGACATTGCAATAGTATCAGGACTTATTGAACTGTATGCTGTATCTAGTCCTGCTGTAAATAAAATAAAATATTCTCCTTGCTGTCTGTGGCTTTTTTCTAACCTAGTTGTTAATTGTATTATTTCATTTTCATCTGATTTTAAATATTTCTTTGCTTCTTCTTTTGTAATACAATGTTTTCTTCTATCAAAGTTAAGAAAAACAAGCCCTGTAGACTTGCCTCGTAATCCTTTTATTTTATTTTTCCATAATTTTGTCCCTACTGGAACAGACTGTATAATTTGTTTTTTCTTTTCTTTTGTTAGACTTTTATTATGATCAAAAGTAAAATACCACCAAGTCCAATCATCTGTTTGTTCTTGATTTAGCATTTCAAGAAGTTCTATTGGTGCATCGTTTTTATATTTTTCTGTTGGTCTAGCATGATTAACAAATTGTGAATAACATTCTTTGTTTGGATCATCTGGATTCATAGTACACAATCTGTAATCTGCCCTCATAAATGCTTCTCTAACAAATTCCATATCAGCAATATTAAACTCATCTATAAATAAGCCATAAACTTGTCCACCAAGAGCTTTTTTCCATCTAGCTTTATTATCATATCCTAAAACATAAATAATTTTATTTCCCTTTGGTGTATGATAGATAATATGTGGTAATTTTATATTTTTAGCACCATTTGAATGATATTCTATTGCTCCACCTTGTTCATAATCTCCAAATACAGCTATTAATCCATTGTCGGAGTTTATTATATTTTTTTCTATTGTTCCTAAATCTAATCCTGAAATTATACTCGGCTTTGAACCTTCATAATCTGCAATTTTAAACATAAATTTTGGAATAGCAACTGTTGTTTTTCCAGCAAATGTAGTTCCTTCTAAAAACTCTGTACTTGCTTCATGCATAAGAAAATCAATATACTTTTCAGATAGTGGAAATTGCTCATTTTCTTCCATTTTTACCACCACCCAATTGCCTATTTATACTCTCTAATAAAGGAGTTGTACTGTTTATATTTAAGTTTATATCTTTACTTTCTCCATCAACATTTATTTTCATTAAACTTTCTATTGTTTTTCTTTTTGCTTCTTGTACTCTTGTTAATCCCTCTTCTATTCGTTGTATTATATTTATAGTTGGTTGTGCTTCCGTTACTGTTTCAGTTTCTGATTTACTATTTTTCTTTCTTATAAAATCTATTGTCATGTCTTTACCTTGCTGTTTTAATGTTTTTATTCTACTTAACATTCGCTTTTCACGAATAGTTAATATTTTATAGTCATTAATTAAAAGTTGTTCTTTATCGTTTACTTCAATTGTATTATATAGTTCTAGTTCTTCTTCGTCTAAAACATCTTCATATATTTTTTCATATTCTCCTGTAACTACAGCATTTTTGTTATCTTCTGTACCATGTCCTCCTTTATTTCCTATTGCATTTTTATTTCCTTGTTGCAATTCGCTTTTACTTCGAGTCAATTTATTTCTTCGGATAACACTTCTTAATTCAGGTTGAGTGATATTATACTTCTGCATAATATCTCTGTATTTCATACCTTGCAAATAATCATTTTTTATATTTTCAATTTTTGCTTCTGTCAATGCATATCACCCACCTCCATTACTTTTTTAGTATTGCTTTTTCACCTGTTAGGTTTTCCCACCTCTTTATAATAACATCACAATATTTTGGATCTAATTCCATTGCATAACAATTTCTTTGTACCTGTTCAGCTGCTATTAACGTACTTCCACTTCCAGCAAATAAATCTAGTATTAAATGATTTTCCTTGCTTGAATTTTTTATTAAATATACCAGCAAATCAACTGGTTTCATTGTAGGATGCTCTGCATTTCTTAAAGGTTTATCAAATTCTAAAACTGTACTTTGCTTTCTATTATCTACAAAATAATGTCCTGCACCCTCTTTCCATCCATACAAAATAGGCTCATGTCTCCATTGATAATCTTGTCTTCCCATAACAAATGTATTTTTAACCCAAACTAAACATTGTGCTAATTTGAATCCACAAGACTTAAATGCATTTCTAAAATTCAAGCCTTCTGTATCTGCATGAAAAACATAAATAGAACCACCACTTTTTATTGATTCATACATATTTCTAAATGAAGTTAATAAAAAATTATAAAACTCTGTTTCGTTCATATTATCATTCTCGATTTTTAATGCATCTGCTGTTTTACCTTCATAGTCCACATTATAAGGTGGATCTGTAAGAATCATATCAGCTACTTGTCTATTCATAAGATGCATAACATCTTCTTTTTTTGTACTATCTCCACACATCAATCTATGTTTACCAAGTAACCACACATCTCCTGGTTTAGTTCTTGGTTCTTCTATATCATTTAAGGCTTGTTCTAAATCAAAGTCATCTTCTTTTGATCCTGTAATGTCTTTTAGCATATCATCTACTTCATCAAAACTAAAGCCTGTAATGTCCATATCAATATCCGCTTCTTTTAATTCAGCAAGTAATTCTTCTAATTTTTTATTGTCCCATTCTCCTGTAATTTTATTTAATGCTATATTTAATGCTTTTTCTTTATTTTTGTCTAAATCTACCATATTGCATTCAATAACTGTATAGCCTAAATCTTTTAATACTTTTAGTCTTTGATGTCCACCGATAACAGTCATATCTGTATTTACTATAATTGGATCTACATATCCAAATTCAATTATACTTTTTTTGATTTTTTGGTATTCTTCATCTTCTGGTTTTAAATCTTTTCTTGGATTGTAATCTGCTGGTTTTAGTTTTCCTATTTCTATTTTTTGAATATTCATTTCTATACTCCTTAAAGCAACTTATTTCATATTTACAAGTTTTACATTCTCTTAACATACATTCACCCAAATTCATAGGCATACCTTCTTTTGTATTTTTTGGTTGCGGACATAGGATTCGAACCTCGTCTATGGGATATGACCCCATTGTGCTTCCATTGCACCATCTCCGCAATATAAAAAAGAAGCCACTATTTAAAGTGTACTGAACCCAAAAAATTGGACATTTTTTGATTAGGTATTAGGCTACTTGGGA
>CAJMRU010000004.1 GCA_905215845.1 uncultured bacterium | reverse complement strand
CCTTCGGGGGCTGATTCTTCACAATGGCAGGTGTGTCCGGCGCCGTCTGCATGTTCGTGGGGCTCTTCCTCAAGAACCACCTCACAGCGGATGCCCTGTTCCTCCATCAGCTCTTTTAAGCGGGCATAGATTAAAAGGGAGCCGCCCGCAACACAGCCGGTGCCGGCACAGACGAGAATCCTTTTAGTCTGCGCATGAAGCCTGCTGCTGTAAAATTCCTGCAAGTGGTTTAATTCTTCGCGGCTGTTAATTTTCATCTGCTGCTTCCTCCCTCAGTTCTTTAATGAGTTCCCGTGCTTTTTCCGGTGTCATGGCGGCATGGACCTTGTCGTTTACGGTGCATACCGGCGCCAGGCCGCAGGCTCCCAGGCAGGATACGGTTTCCAGGGTAAAAAGCATATCGTCCGAATTATGCTTGGTTTCGGACAGCCCCAGGATATTCCGGAACTCCTCCAGGATGGGAATTGATTTGCGGACATGGCAGGCTGTGCCATCGCATACTTTGATGACATATCTGCCCTTTGGTTCCAGAGAAAAGTTTTCATAAAAGGTGGCTACGCCATAAATTTTGGCTTCGCTCATCTTCAGCTTCCCGGCGATATAGGTCAGCGCCTCCTGGGGAAGATAGCGGTACGTTTTCTGGATGTCCTGCATGATTGCAATAACGGATGCGCTGTCGTAATCATGGCTTGAAAGAATCTCATCGAGGCTGGTGATTTCTTCGTGCGTCAACATGTGAACTCCTTTCGTTCTTGCGGACAAATCTGTGGGATGGGCGGCGAATGCCGCGCTGTGATAAATATAAGAATCCCGGCAGCTGCCCGCAGGGTAACTCCCTGCTTTACATTATTATTCCAGCTGTCAATACATAAACGCCTGACCTTGATGAAAAGGCAGACGGACGGCAACAGCTCAGATCACTGAACTGTCTGTTACGGTGACTAACAACGGTTTTAATATTTTACCATGAATAAGTGGAGTAAGCCATAAAATTTCTATGAATTTTGGAGCAGAGGATTTCTTACTTTTACAAATGGCATCACAATTAAAGGAATCTGCACAAATTCGTAAAAAAGCTCACGAATACATGAAGATGATGTCTATAATTAGTTCTGAATGTTTCAAACTAATCAATGAAAAACATCCTAATCTTCATTTCTGTACTTCTCAACGTTTTAAATCTTTTATTAGTGAACTTTATAAACGTTATGAACGAGTTCAAGATGGATTGTCTCCAGAAATAAAAGATTTACCTGCTTTACGGATTATTCTTTTAGAGGATGAATCACAAGATATTTTGCATATAGAATATCTTCTTGTAAAAGAAATTCTAGAAGCTATTTCAATACTAAATACTAATAAGGACTTTCCTTTGTATGTAAATTTATCTGCACCTGATAAATCAGTAACAAAAAGTAGCTTCAATCCAGATGAATATCCAGAAGTTCTTCTTCCAAATCCTGAAATTATTCTTCCCGGATTGGATATAATTGGAAAAGATTATATTTCTAATCCTAAGTCTTATGGCTATCAGTCTTACCATCTTACATTTGAATTATTACTCAAAAAAGATTCATCTATGCGTATCTTTGTTGAAATTCAGATAAGAACTATTGCACAACATAAATATGCTGAAAATGGACCAGCTAGTCATAGGGAATACAAAAAACGTAGAAACGAAAAATTTAAAGAAATTTTTGGATTTGACAAGAATAATGTCCATATTACTGGATATTACCCTAACGAAAATCTGGAATTTGAAAAGGATTTTTCAGGATTTTCTAAACCAAGTTTTGTAACAGAACGTTCGAAAACTTTCTAATTTAAATTTAGCTCATCTGCCAAATTTAAATAATTGACAAAAACTCTCGAGTCATTTCTCGAGAGTTTTTCATAAATTTTATATTTCATCATTTTAATTTACTTATTGCAAGTCCATCTCCAACTTCCAAAATTTCAGTATCAAGATTTGGATTTTCACTTACTTCTTTAATATATTCTCTTAAATTTCTAACAGCTGTTCTTTGTTTATGTTTGTTATAATCACTCATAACATATCCTTTGTATAATATGTTATCTGCAAATATAACTCCATTTTCCTTTATCATTCTAAGTGCTTCTTTTAGAAAGAAAGGATATTTTCCTTTTGCTGCATCAATAAATACAACATCATATTTTTCATTCAAGGTAGGTAATATTTCTACTGCATCACCTTCATAAATATTGATTTTGTCTTTTACCTCTGCTTTTTCAATATTAATTTTAGCTTGTTTTACTCTTTCCTCGTCTCTTTCTATTGTGTCAATTCTTCCCTCTTCTGATAATACTTTTGTAAAACATATTGCTGAATATCCAACAGCTGTGCCTATTTCTAGTATTCTTTCTACACTTTTTTCTTTTAAGTAATCTTCAATAACTTCTAATGTATCATCCATTATTATTGGAATATGGTCTTCTAATGCTTTTTCTTTTATTTTACTTAATTCTTCTATATTCATTTCAAAATCCATTCCTTTCCCACTTTACTAAAAAGATTACATAGCAAGCGAAAGATTTTTTATTGTATAGGAAAAAATTATCACTATATAAATTAAAATAGGTTAAACTCTTTTGCTTAACCTATTTTGTTATATTATCTTACTTGCTTCTATTTGCTCTTTCTCTTTCTTTAGTATCTAAGATTTTCTTTCTTAGTCTTAATGATTTTGGGGTTACTTCTACTAATTCGTCATCTTGTATAAATTCTATTGCTTTTTCTAGTGACATTTGAATTGGTGGAACTAAACGTAATGCATCATCTGATCCTGAAGCTCTTGTATTTGTTAAGTGTTTTTCTTTACATACATTTATAGCTAAGTCTTCCCCTCTTGAATTTAGTCCAACTATCATTCCTTCATATACCTCTACACCTGGTCCTATGAATAATTCTCCTTTGTCTTGTGCATTGTATAATCCATATGTTACTGATTTTCCTTTTTCAAAAGCTACTATTGTACCTCTTACACGAGCTTGGATATCTCCTTTAAATGGTTCATATGAATCAAATATGTGATTCATTGTTCCTTCTCCTTTTGTATCTGTAAGGAATTCTGTTCTGTAACCAATTAATCCTCTTGCTGGAATTCTAAATTCTATTTTAGTATGTCCTGCTTCTGCTGGTTCCATATTTACCATTTCTGCTTTTCTTCTACCTAATTTTTCTATTACATTTCCTACACAGTCATCTGGTACATTTACCACTAACGCTTCTATTGGCTCACATTTAACGCCATCTATTTCTTTTATGATAACTTTTGGTCTTGAAACTAATAATTCAAATCCTTCTCTTCTCATTGTCTCAATTAATACTGATAAATGTAATTCCCCTCTTCCTGATACTTCAAAAGAGTCTGGTGATTCTGTTTCTTTTACTCTTAAAGATACATTTCTTTCTAATTCTTTGAATAATCTATCACGTATATGTCTTGATGTTATAAATTGCCCTTCTTTTCCTGCAAATGGTCCATTGTTTACACTAAATGTCATTGATACTGTTGGTTCATCTATATCTACAAAAGGTATTTTTTCTGGATTATTGAAATCACAAATAGTATCTCCTATATTTATATCTGGAAGTCCTGCAAGTTCTATGATATCTCCTGCTTTTCCTTCTTCAACTTCTACTTTATTTAATCCAACATGTGTATATACTTTTGCTATTCTTCCTTGTGTTACTTTATCTTCTTTTCCACATATTGCAACTGGCATTCCGTTTTTTATAATTCCTCTTTCTACTCTTCCAACTGCTATTCTTCCAACATAGTCATCATAATCAATGTTAGATACTAACATTTGTGCTGGTCCTTCTTCGTCACAGTCTGGTGCACTTATTGTATTTACTATTGTTTCAAATAGACAATTTAAATTGTCTGATTCATCTGCTAAGTCCATTTTTGCAATTCCATTTTTTGCTGAAGCATATACTACTGGGAATTCAAGTTGTTCATCACTTGCATCTAATTCAATAAATAATTCTATTACTTGGTCAACTACTTTTTCTGGTGTTGCTCCTGGTCTGTCTATTTTGTTTATTACAACTATTGGTTTTAATCCTAATGCTAATGATTTTTTCAAAACTTCTCTTGTTTGAGGCATTGCTCCTTCAAAGGCATCAACTAATAATAATACTCCATCTACTGTTTTTAGAACTCTTTCTACTTCTCCTCCAAAGTCAGCATGTCCTGGTGTATCAACAATATTTATTTTTATGTCATTATACATAACAGATGTATTTTTAGATAAAATTGTAATTCCTCTTTCTTTTTCGATATCATTTGAGTCCATTACTCTTTCTTGTATTTGTTCATTTTCTCTGAAAACATGACTTTGTCTTAATAGTGCGTCTACTAATGTTGTTTTACCATGGTCTACGTGTGCAATTATAGCTATGTTTCTAATGTTTTTGTTATTCATATATATTACTCCCATCTTTAATAAATTATAATCCTACAATTTTATAAATTAACGTTGCAAAATCATTATATAATGCTAATGTCTTTTATTACTAATTAGCTTATATTTATTATAAATCTCATAACTTAAGACGCTTTTCAACTCTTTTTGAAAAACGTCTTTTGTCTATTTTACATATAAAATTATATAACAAATTTCTTATTTTGTCAACTCTATTATTTTATCCATTATTTCTTCTGTTATTTCTTCTAATTTTTCCTTATCTTTTGTTCCTTTATATTCACTATAATCAAGTGGTCTACCATATGTAATAGTTACTTTTTTATGTTCTTTTGTTCCTCCTTTAATTCCACAAGGTACTACTTTGGCACCACTTCTAACTGCAAAAAATGCTACACCATCTTTTACTTTTTCTCCTTTTTCTAGACCATTTCTAGTTCCTTCTGGGAATAACGCTATACATTGTCCTGATTTTAAAAATTTTAATGATGTCTTTATTGCTGATACGTCTTTTTCATCTCTTTTTACTGGTATAGCTTCAAATACCCAGCCTAAAAATGCTAAGAATTTATTATTATATAATTCTTCTTTTGCTAAAAACTTCATATCTCTTTTTGCTGTTGCAACCATTAATGGTGGGTCTAAATAAGTTCTATGATTTCCACAAAATATTAATGGTCCTTCTTTTGGTATATTATCTAATCCTATAATTTCGGCTCTATAATATACTTTACACCATATATATATTGCTCCTCTTACTATACTTTTTATTATATTTTTTAAAATTTTTTTCATTTTCTCTTTGCATAATCAATCTTGTAAAAATTTTTTCTACTAGATTAATTTTTTCCTTTCTTTTATTTTATTACTTTAATTCAACTTTTCATTAACTATACTTATTATTTTTTCACTTACTTTTTCTATTGTCATTTCACTTGTGTCAAGATATATTGCATCTTCAGCTTGCTTTAGTGGTGCAACTTTACTTGTTTTATCGTTGTTATCTCTAAATCTTATATTTTCTAAAATTTCCTCAAATGTTGTTTGTATTCCTTTTTCTTCATTTTGTTTTTGTCTTCTTCTTGCTCTTTCTTCTGGAGTTGCATCTAAATATATTTTTACATTTGCATTTGGAAATACATTTGTCCCAATATCTCTGCCTTCCATTATAACATTTTTTCCTTGTGCTATATTTCTTTGAAAATCTGCCATTCTTTCTCTAACTTCTGGTATATGAGATATCTGAGAAACTAATTCATTTACTTTAGGCGTTCTTATTTCTTTTGAAACATTTTCTCCATCTAATAAAAATTGCTCTTCTCCTTTTTCATCTTTTTTTATTTCAATTTTTATTCTATCTAGTAATTCTACAATTTTTTCTGTCTCTTCTAGTTTATATTTATTTTTTATTACTGCTAATGTTACACATCTATATGTTGCTCCTGTATCAATATTTACTAATCCCAATTTTTCACCTACTATTTTCGTTATTGTTCCTTTTCCACTTCCCGCAGGTCCATCAATAGCTACTATAAATGACATCTATTTTTCCTCCTCTTGTGGTACATAGATATTTTTTGCTACCACTTCTAATTCTACTACATTCATCGCTGTAAGCTTTTCTATTTCTTTTCTTGCTTTTTGCTTGAATTCTTTTATTCCATCTACAACATTATATCCATACATTATTGTAACTTCCATATAAAGCTTTGCACCTTCTCCATAATTTTCAACCCTTGTTTTCAGTATTTTATATATTGCTGGTGTTTGTACTGCTAAATACTCTAAAATTTGTCTAAACACTGTATCTGAAATTGTAAAATTTCCTAAATAACTAAAAGTAGGTCTTATTATAGATTTTTCAGATACATATGGTTTTTCACCTTTTCCTTTTGACTTAAAAATTTGTAATGGGTCTAACAAGTAACCTGAAAAATCTTTTTTTATTTCAAAAGTTGGAACAGGTATTACATGTTTTCCTTCTGTTACTCTTATTCTTCTTGCTGTTTCCATTTCTTGTTCTGTAGCTACATCTGTTATATATATTGTTTCAGAAATTTCTGGTAATTCTAAATTTGCTGCAATCTTTTTAACCATTCCATCTGATGTTCCTAAAATTAATATACTTTGAGGTCTATATTTTCTTAAGGCTTTTATTATATTATCTCTTTCTTCTTTTTCATAGAATAATGCATGTTTTACTGTCCCTACTTTTGTAGGAGCTTTTTTTGCTGACTCTCCTGCAATTACTTTATTGTCCATTATTAATAAACCATCATCTATAATGAATTTTATATCTTTTTCACTTGCTACCATTTGAGCTCTGTAACTTTTTCCTGTTCCAGATGGTCCTACAAATGCATATACTTTTATTTTGCTATTGAATATTTCATCTAAAATCATTTTTCTTTATATGATATATTTCTCTAATATCATATTCTCCTTTCGCATTTATTCTCTATCTTTTATTGATTATTAAAATCAAATTTGCTTTTTGTTACATAAATTTCAAGTTCCATAATATTTTTCATTCAAAAAAAGAATTTTACTCAAAATCTGTTTCACTTAAATTTGGATATGCAAATTCTTTTCCACCTTCTGTGAATTGTCCACTTGTTATATGGTCTTGGTCCATTGTTTCTTTTCCTTTTAAAAAATATCTATATTTTGATTTTTTATTTAAAATTCCTCCACCTATTATAACAGGGTCATCCCATGTTGTATCTACTGCATACCATGAATTATTTAATTTCACATAATTCCATGCATGATTTTCAGTATTTCCTTCTCCATTTGTTGCTGTTCCTATAACTAATATACATGGTATATTTAATTCATCTAAAATATATTTATATGCTCTAGCATAACCTTCACATACACATTCTTTATTTATTAATGCTCCATATATATTATATATATTAGGTTTAGAAATTGAACTATCATATGAAATATTATCAACTAAGTAATCATGTACCATTTTCATATCTTCGTAAGCATTTCCTGTTCTATTTGATATTACTTGATTTTTTACATTTTCTATTTCTGCTATTGCATTATCTACTTGTTCTTTAGAATTAAATTCATCTATTAGGTAATTACTTTCATTTCCGTTATTTATAAATACATTATATGTTACATTTTTTCCTCTTGTTGTTGTTTCTATATTCAAATACATTTTTTTAGGATTTAAGTAAAATACATCCGGATTATCATATGTATATGCTTCTATTGCAGATTGATAATATTTCCCTAACTCTTCTTGACCATTTTCTTGCTTTAATATATCTGAAAATGAAGTCCCAAGCTCTATTTGGTATGTTCCTGTTTTCATATTTTCTTTATTTTGTGTAAAAGCTTTATATATTGTTTTTGATGGTTCTTCTAACTGATTATAAAAATATTTATTTACTTTTACATTATCATAATTTACATTCTTAACATTTGTATCTTCTATTTTACTTATAGGATTTTCTACTATTTCTGGTACTTTTATATCTTCTTCTACTGTATTATTTTGTTCTTCATCATTTTTATTAACAGAATTTTCTACAAATGCTAATTCTTCATTTTCATCAGGTTTTATATATTCTTGCAAAAAAACTAACCCTAATACCAAAGTTGTTGCAATTATTCCTATAACTATTAAAAATATTATTATTGATGTTATTCTATCTCTCACTTTGACTTCAATCCTTTCTTAAATCAAAAAATTTTTCAATTTAATTAAATTTGTCAATATCGTAATAATTATAACATTTTTTAATTCTAAAAACCAGTATAATTTTTAAAAATTTACTAATAATATTTAAAAACAGCTTACAATTCACAGTTTAATAATAAATTATTTTTATGCTGCGTAAGCGGTCAAACGAACGATAGTGAGTGCGATTGGAGCAATCTACTTTTAATCATTTTAGTTTGTAGATTGCGACACACAAAGCATGAAAAATAATTTATTATTAAACTGTGAATTGTAAGCAACAGATATTTATTAAAATTGGAGCTTATTATGTCTTTTAAAAATTTATTTAATACTTTGTTTTCTTATAAACCAAGTAATGATTCAAATCATAAATTTAACTTAATAGAAGATGCTCATATACGAAATTATCCTAATAGTGATATTGGAAAAAAGGATACTGATACTAAAAAAATTTTTACAAGTCTAGATGTAAATTTAGAATATGTAAAAACCAAGTATAATTTATTAATAAATTCAGATATCGTTTTAAGGCAATTTACTTTAAATGCCAGAGGAAAACAATATAGTGCTTTTCTTCTTTATATTGATGGTATGATTAATAGTGAATTAATGGATAATTTTGTTTTAAAGCCTTTAATGATGAGAAATCGCAATAATTTATACGATGGTGGTCAAAATAAAGTAGTTTCTCAAGCAGTGGCTAATAATATTACTGTCAGAAAAGTCAAGAAATTTGATTTGCCTTCATATATAATAAATTGCTTGATGCCTCAAAATACTGTAAAACAAGCTAAAACTTTTGAGCAAGCTTTTACTCGGTATTAATTCTCGGAAACTGTGCACTTTTTATAGATACTTTAGATTTAGCTTTTGACATTGAAGTCAAAGGTTATGCATATAGAAGTCCTGAAAAGCCTAATAATGAAATTGTGGTAAAAGGTTCTCATGTTTCTTTTGTAGAAAATCTAAGAACAAATACTTCTCTACTTAGAAGATTTATTAACAACGAAAATTTGATTATTGAAAATATAGAAATTGGAAATATAACTAAAACTAAATGTGGCTTATGTTATATTGGAAATTTAGCAAATGATGATTTAATCGCTGAGGTAAAATATAGAATGAACAATTTATCAGTAGATTCTTTACTTTCAGCTGGTCAATTAGAGCAATTAATTAGTGAAACAAATAGACTCGATGTACCTCAAGTTCTATCTACTGAAAGACCAGATAAAGCTTCTAGTTATTTATTAGATGGTAGAATTGTAATTTTAGTAGATGGTGCCCCTTATTCAATAATTATACCTGCTATTTTTACTGATTTTTTAGGTTCACCTGATGATAAAAATCAAAAAGCTATTTTTTCTAATTTTTCTAAATTAATTAGATTATTTGCTACTTTTATAACTTTACTATTACCAGGATTATATATGGCTATTACTAGTTTCCATCAAGAAATATTACCCACAGAATTACTGTACTCTATTCTTGCTTCGAGAGAAAATGTTCCCTTCCCTATAATTTTAGAGTTACTACTATTAGAATTATCTTTTGAGTTAATAAGAGAAGCTGGTCTTAGAGTTCCTGCTCCCATTGGGCCTACAATAGGAATTGTTGGTGCTATTGTTATGGGACAAGCTGCTGTAAGTGCTGGAATTGTTAGTCCTATTTTAATTATAGTTGTTGCAATCACTGCCACTGCTTCTTTTGCTATTCCTGATTATTCTTTTAGTTTCCATTTACGAGTATATAGATTTGTTTTTATTTTTTTAGGTTACCTTTGTGGATTTTTAGGTATATCTTTAGGTTTATTTGTTTATTTATCTATGATAGTAAATACTACTTCTTTTGGAGTTCCTTACACAATTGGACTTTCTCCTTTTGAAAAAATTAAAGGTTCTAAGTATTATTTACCTCCTATTTGGAAAAGAGAATATCGTTCTAGTTTTCTAAATTCCAAAAAAGAGCAAAAGCAAGATAATATTTCTTTAAAATGGAAAAAGTATTAGCTAGTATTTGTTAAAATTGTTTTATAGATAATAAGATTTAATTTAATTATTTACAAGTAAAATAGCTTCAAATAGAAAAATTTGAATTGATAATGAAATTAAAGGTTTATAGGTAACCTTTTAAAAACCTAAATATATATTATACAAGGAAGAAAGAATGTTAGCCGAACAATTAATTTTTACAGTTATATCACTTGCAATTTTTGTATATACATTTTTCAAAATGATAAGAAAAAATGATACAAGTTATGTGATAATTTTATTATTAGAAGCAATAGGTATTGCTTTAAACTTTATAGAATTTGCTTTTACAATTAAATCAAATATTATATTAGATATAGCAAAATATGCATTATCAATATTAGTTCCAATAATTGCTATTATATTAGAAACAAGAGGTATTACACTATTAGAAATTATAAACATAACAAAGGCAAAATTCTATTTAGCAATTGGAAATGACAAAAAAGCAAAAGAAGCTTTAATTAAATTAATAACTAAAATGCCAAATAGTTATAAAGGTCATAAATTGTTAGCAGAATTATATGAAAAAGAAGGTGGGATGAGGAAAGCGATAGATGAATATGTACAAGCTATTGATATAAACAAAAAAGATTATAATTCTTATTATAAAGTGGCAGAGTTATTAGATAATTTAGATAAAAAAGATGAAGCAGCAGAAATGTTATTTAATTTATTAAATATAAAACCAGATATGTATAAGGCAACAGTGCTTTTAGGAGATATATTAATTGAAAAGGAAAGATATAAAGATGCAGCAAATATTTATCAAGAAGCTTTAAGATTTAATCCAATGAGCTATGACCTAAACTATAATTTAGGTATTGTTTACACAATGTTAAATGATTTTCAAAATGCAAAGATATGTTATGAAAAAGCGGCAGAGATAAATTCATTAGCATATAATTGTAAATATGCATTAGCAGAAATTGCATTGATTTATAAGGATTTAGAAGAGGCAGAAAGAAGATTTTTAGAAGCAATAGAAGAGGAAGAATTATCAGCGGATGGATATTTTGAATTAGCAAAGATTTATTTAATAAAAGGAGATAAAGACACTGCTATAAAATATACTAATACAGCAATAGACATAAATTCGAAGAAAATAGTAGAAAAAGTAAAAAAAGATACAATTTTCATCCCAATAATGGCCAGAATTTCAATACCATTTAACTTGGAAAATAGCTTAAATGAAGATGAGAAAGTTGCTAAATTACAAGAAAAAGATATAAAGGCAAAAGAACATTTAGAAGAAATGGTTGATATTACTAGACATTTGAGTTATAACGATATAAAATTATTGAAAAAGAATACAGCTGAAGGAAAGATAAAAAAAGAACAACAAATTGAGAAAGATGAGAAAGAAAGATAAGTAAAAAAGAGGCAATCCCAGAAATATTTTTTATATTCTAGGAGTGCTTCTTTATCTATTTTTCTAATTTATAGAATATTTTTTTACCTTTTTTCAATATAGCATAACCTTGAGAGAAGTCTTTTTCTGATAATTTGTATGAAATATCTGTTATTTTTTCATCATTTAAAGAAATTCCACCTTGTGTAATTAGAGTTCTTGCTTGACCTTTTGAAGGTGCAATTCCAGCTATTACTATACTATCTACTAGTAAAATGTTTATATCATCTAATTTTATAGAAGGCATATTTTCTAAACTACCATTTCCAGAGAATAAAGCGTTTGAAGCTTCTTCAGCTTTTTTAGCTTCTTCTTCTCCATGTATAAGTTTTGTTATTTCAAATGCTGCCACTTTTTTTGCTTCGTTTATTTGTTCATCTTTTAGTGAAGATAACCTATTAACTTCATCCATTGTAAGGTATGTTAACATTTTTAAAACGGTTTCAACACTAGAATCTTCTATATTTCTCCAATATTGATAAAATTCATAAGGAGTTGTTTTAGTTGAATCTAACCATAGAGCACCTTTTTCTGTTTTACCCATTTTTTTACCTTCTTTTGTTGTAAGAAGTTTAAAAGTTAGACCAAAAGAATCATCTTTTCCAATTTTTCTAATTAAGTCAACTCCTCCAATTATATTAGACCATTGATCATTTCCACCCATTTGTAACTTACATCCATATTTATTGTATAAATATAAGAAGTCATATGATTGCATAAGCATATAGCTCATTTCAAAGAATGTTAATCCTGTTTCTAATCTTTGTTTATAGCATTCAGCAGAAAGCATTTTATTTACTGAAAATAAACTTCCTATTTCACGAACAAAATCCACAAACTTTAAATCTAAAAGCCAATCAGCATTATTAACTATTATTGCTTTATTTTCACCTTCAAAACTAATAAATTTTTCTACTTGTTTTTTTATACAATCAACATTGTGATTAATTTGTTCTCTAGTCATCATTTTTCTCATATCTGTTTTTCCAGAAGGGTCACCAATAGTAGCAGTACCACCACCAACTAGAATAATTGGTTTATGACCACATTTTTGCATATGACTTGCAACCATTAAAGAAACAAAATGTCCAACATGTAAACTATCAGCAGTAGGGTCAATACCAATATAAAAAGGAACACTTTCTTTGTTAAATAAATCCTTTATTTCTTGAGGATGAGTCATTTGCTCAATGTAACCTCTTTCTTCTAAAATATTAAAAACATTTTTCATTTACTTCAATCCTTTCATTTATAGTTGTACAATAATAAAACTTGCTTTACCACATTTATATATTCTTGAAAATATAAATGATTAAGTAATTTCAGCCTTATATACAGTAAAAAACGGAAAATAAGAAGTTTTCCGTTTTAATAGTTATTTAAACTTAATTTAAAGTAATACTAGTATTTCCTAGATTTTTATTTTTACCAATATTATTAATTTCTGATTTATATTGTTTAAAATCTTCGTATTCTAAAAATCTGTTTAAATTTTTTACAGAAACTCCAATTTGACCAGAAATAGTATCTAAAGAATTATCAAAGCCATTTTCTTTTATATAATTTTTAAATGTTGAAAATTCAAATCCATCTTTAGGACTACATTTAGGACAAACATTTCCTTGTGATACATAAAAACTGCCACATCTACTACATCTATTAAAATCCATTTCAAATCCTCCTATAATCTTTTGTTATGTATTTTCTAAATTTTGTTACATTGTATCATAGATTTATTAAAAATTAAAGAGATTTTGAGGTTTTTTGTTAGATTTTACAAAAAAGGTCAATTGAAAAGTTAAATACGACTTTGAAAAAAATCAGCAAAACCCTTGCATTTTTAGTAAAAAATGGGTATAATATATAAAGAATACAAGATGAGCAAGAGAGTGGGAACAAATCCCACTCTTAAATTTTGAAAAAAGGAGGAAACTTTTTTGGCAAGTATTGAGGAAAAAGTAGAACACTTACTAAAAGATAAAATAGAAAAAGCAGGATACGATTTATATGATGTAGAATATGCAAAAGAAGGAAAAAACTATTTTTTAAGAATATTTATTGATAAGCCAGAAGGAATAGACTTATCAGATTGTGAGAAAGTAAATGACGAAATAAATGATTTATTGGATGAAGCGAATTATATAAAAGATCAATATTTCTTAGAAGTATCTTCACCAGGAATTGAAAGAATATTAAGAAAAGAAAAACATTTAGAACAAAATAAAGGAAAAGAAATACATATAAAACTATTCAAAAAAGATAATAATGGAAATAAAGAATATCAAGGAATACTAAAAGATTTTGATGATGAAAATATATATTTAGATGAAGAAAAAATTGAAAGAAAAAATATAGCACAAATAAAAACAGTATATGATTGGAATTAAAAAGTAAAGGGAGGAATATAAAATGAAAAATCAAGCAATAGACAATAAAGAATTGATATTGGCTTTGGAAGAACTAGAAAAAGAGAAAGGTATAAAAAAAGAATATTTATTAGAATCTATCGAAACAGCATTACTTACAGCATATAAAAGAAACTTTGATGCATTAGATAATGTAAGAGTTGCAATGGATCCTCAAACTGGAGCAACACATGTTTTTTCAATAAAAGAAATAATGGAAGATGCAAAAGATCCAGCTTTAGAAATTAGTCTAGAAGATGCTAGAAAAATAAACAAAGAAGCAAAATTAGGAGAAACGGTAGAAGTAGAAATAGTACCTAGAGATTTTGGTAGAATAGCAGCACAAACAGCAAAACAAGTAATAATTCAAAAATTAAGAGAAGCAGAAAGAGAAATAATTTTCACAGAATTTAATGACAGAAAAGGAGAGATAGTTTCTGGAATTATACAAAAAGCTGATAAAAATATAGTTGTAATGGATTTAGGAAGATTAGAAGGTATAATGCCATCTAAAGAGCAAATACCAACAGAAAAATACAGAGTAAATGATAAAATAAAAGGTTATGTAATGGATGTAGAAAAAGGTGCAAAAGGAGTACCACAAGTAATTGTATCAAGAAGTCATCCAGACTTTGTAAGAAAATTATTAGAACTTGAAATACCAGAAATATATGAAGGTGTAATTGAAATAAAAAGTGTATCTAGAGATGCAGGATATAGAAGTAAAGTAGCAGTATATTCTCCAGATCCTAATATAGATCCTGTTGGTTCATGTGTTGGACAAAGAGGAGTAAGAATTCAAAATGTTATTAATGAATTAAATGGAGAAAAAATTGATGTTATAGAATGGAATGAAGATCCTTCAATATACATTTCTTCAGCATTATTACCAGCAAAAATTTTAGCAGTAGATATAAAAGAAGAAGAAAAATTTGCACAAGTAATAGTTCCAGATGACCAATTATCTTTAGCAATTGGAAAATCAGGACAAAATGCAAGATTAGCAGCAAAATTAACAAATTGGAAAATTGATATAAAATCTGAATCACAATTTAGAGAAATGTTAATGGCTGCTCAAGAAAATGAGGAAAATACAACAGAAGAATAATAAAAATTTTAGGACATACAATAAAAGGGGGAAAATATATGAAAAATATACCACAAAGAACTTGTATGGGATGTAATGAAAAAAAAGAAAAAAATGAGTTAATAAGAATCGTTAAAAACAAAGAAAATGAAATCAGTATAGATAAGCTTGGAAAAAAAGAAGGAAGAGGAGCATATATTTGCGATGACATCAAATGCTTAGAAAAAGTTATAAAAACTAAGAGATTAGAAAGAATTTTTGATATGAAAATATCAGAAGAAATATATGAAAGTTTAAGAGGTGTAATTCTTGATAAATAAAAAAATATTAGGATTGCTAGGATTAGCAGCAAGAGCAAGGAAAATTGCTTTTGGAGCAGATAGTGTTGAAAATGAATTAAAGGCTAGAAAAATAAAAGTAATTATAGTTGCAGAAGATTCATCTGAAAGGACTAAGGAAAAGTTTTCAAAATTAAGTGAAGAATATAATGTTCCAATTATAATAAAAGGAAATATTGATGAATTAAGTAAAACAATAGGAAAAAATAATAAAGCAATAATAGGAATAAAAGATATAAATCTATCTAATGAAATTATAAAAATTAATGATGGGGGTGATGTTATTGGGTAAGATTAAAATTCATGAAATAGCCAAAAAGCTAAACTTAACCAGTAAAGAAGTATTAGAAGTAGCTAAAAAACTAAATATTGAAGCGAAAAGTCATTTAAGTGGAGTAGATGAAGATCAAGCAACAAAAATTGAAAAAGAATTATTAAAAAATACAAGTAAAGATAAAGTGCAAACTCCAAAAGAAAATACAAAGAAAGCTAAAAAGGAAGAAAAAAAGGAAACTCCTGTTATAATAAGAAGAGAAGTAATAATAGAAGAAGAGCAAGAAAAAAAGGAAAAAGAAAAAGCTCAAAAACAACAAAAAAGAAATAATAATGTTGGATTTGTTGAAAGAAAACAAAATAAAGATTATAACATAGTGTATAGAAATAAGCCTAATAAACCTATGACAGTAAGTGAATTATTTGGCTTGAAGAAAGAAGAACAAAAGAAACCAGTAGAAGAAGTAAAAGAAGAGCCAAAGAAAGAAATAGAAGAGGTAAAAGAAACAGCAAAAGAAGAGTTAGTAAAAGAGAAAAAAGAAGAAATAAAACAAGATAAATCAAAAATGGAGGACATTAACACTAATAATACAGCAATTAAAACTGAGGATAGAGTGGTTGAAAATAATAAAGGTATGAGTAATAATATGCAAAAAGAAAATAAAGATAATAAAAGAAACGATAATAATTTTCATAAAAACAATAGTTATCAAAATAGAAATGAAAATAATAATTCAAATAACTATCAAAACAGAGATAATCAAAATAATAATTCAAACAATTACCAAAACAGAAATGGTCAAAACAATAGAAATAATTTTAACAAAAATAATAATTACAATAATAGAAACAACAATAATTAT
>CAJMRU010000003.1 GCA_905215845.1 uncultured bacterium | reverse complement strand
TTATTAATTATATTAAAGAAACAACAAATTTATAAAATAGATTCTAGTAAAAAGAGAATGAAGATTATAGTTGTTTTGTTAAAAAAATGAAAGAAGGGTAATCACACAGTTGTATGATTACCCTTAGATGTGACATTAGAAATGTGCTTTTAGTATAGGTTTTAAAAGATTATAAATTATGTCTGCGTTTAAAATCTTTAAGAAATGTCGTATACTCAACTTTTGGAACATCGATATCATTGTAATCATAAAATCTTTTTGAGAATATCAATTCACAATTATTTTCACAATATAAAGAAATCATTTTGTAGTGGGCAAAAGTAATATACTCTGGTTTCTTTGAAGCAATGAAAACATCATCTCCTATTTTTAGTTCTATAACTCCATCTGTATATTCTACTCCATCAGAATATACACGAATACTTATTGTATTAGTATGAAATCTCGAGATTAATAACTTATTTGCAATTCTTCTTGCAGGAAATAAAGTTTTTATCTTAGAATTAGATTGCTTAACAATATGGTTATTATTGCTAGATATACCTTGTTTTAAATAATGAACTTGAACACCATACATTCTAGCTTTTAATGCCATAGTTTTGTCAGATGTTAGTAAAGTCACCTGATTTTTATTTTTGGCACAATAATGAACAATACAGTCATCAGGAGTATCAAAAGTTTCATCAATTAAAACAGATTCAAAACTAGTATGATTTTCTGCAGCCAAGGCTAAGATATATCGTGCATCTTTCCCCTTAAGGTTATCAAATTTTTGTATTTTTTCTAATTCTTTAATAGTAATACTTGTTAAAATAATTTTCGACTTTGTAGAACATACTTTAGAAATATTATCTCGCAAAGATTTTATACCTGTGATAGATGCATCAATAACATAATCCTCAACTAATTTTCTCGGAATATTAAATTCTGTGTTTATTACCTGAGTAATTGCTTCTGTTTTAGATAGTTTCTTTGATTTCTTTTCAGCTTTCAAGATAGCTTTTTCTTCTGCTTTAGCTAATGCTTCTTGTTCCTTTTTTCTTGCTTTTTCAATTTCAGCTTGTTTTTTATTAATAATTAATTGTTCTTTTATCCGTTTAAAAATTGTCGGATGTTTTTTTAAAGTTGTATTAATTTCTGAATAAGATAAGTTTGTTGCCCTTTCAATATCTTTCAGGCTTGTTGCTGTTTTTGCAGCTTCTTTAATTCTTTTACAATCCTTTTCAATTTCTTTTTGAGTTCTTTTTGTAGATGTCATAATAATATCTCCTTTTGCTGTAATTTTAGCAGTATAAAAGATTTTAAGGTATTAAATACTAAAAGCTATCCTCCTTTCACTTACTCATAATGAGTTTTTGCTATTTAATTTAAGACTGTAGATTAGTGGATTCACTTTTTAATCATATTTACATAATATATATTAAAGCTATAAAAGGAGGAATAAAATGGAATCAATATTAGAAATTAAAAATATAAGTAAAAAATATCAAGGAAAAGAAGGAGAAGTACTAGCTATTGAAAATGTAAATTTTAGAATAAAAGAAGGAGAATTTGTATCAATAATAGGACCAAGTGGATGTGGAAAATCAACATTACTTTCAATAATAAGTGGATTAGAAACAAAAACAAATGGAGAAATATATATTGAAGAAGAAATGGTAGAAGGAATTTCACCTAAAATAGGATATATGCTACAAAAAGATTGTTTATTAGATTGGAGAACAATATGGAGTAATACTATATTTGGACTAGAAATAAAAGGAAAAGTTAATGAAGAAAACAAAAAATATGTAGAAGATTTATTAAAAAAATATAATTTATATGAATTTAGGAATAAATATCCATCAGAGTTATCAGGTGGAATGAGGCAAAGAGTTGCATTAATTAGAACACTAGCAATAAAACCTAAAATATTACTTCTTGATGAAGCTTTTTCTGCCTTAGATTATCAAACCAGAATAATGGTAACAAATGATATATATAACATATTAAGAAAAGAAAAAATAACTACATTAATGGTAACTCATGATATTTCAGAAGGTAGATTCCAAAGTAGACAACAATTGAAATATGCTTGAAAAACGATTTGAATTCAAATTTACAGTATCAAAAAGTATGGCATATTGGCTATTTTTTCACTTGAGTGAAATGCCATAGGTATAAAACCAGAGAATGTCGAAATTTGAACACTTACAAAGGATGGTTGCCATATTTTAATGTGCTGAGGTAAGGAAGCACTATCATAGATAGGGCATTCTTGCCGTGAATGGACAAGTTATGAGAAAAGGTGTTAATAAAGGCAAAAACTATAGTATATCTGATTAAATATATTGAAACTAGCAATTATAATAAGAGAAAGATAAAGAAAACTTGATTATATAAGAAATTTGTGATAAAATACTTATGTCAACTTTATAAACATATATTTTAATTAAGATTTATGGAGGTATTGATATGTTTATTGTTATAACAGGCCTTGATGGTTCAGGGACAAGTACAGTTGCTGAGTTATTGCACAGAATGGATAGAAATTCTATTATAACTCGGACACCAAGTTTAGAATACTCTAATAGAGAGGATATTGATAATTCAGTAAGAGAAGTATCACAGATGGCACATTACTTATACTATTTATCTTCCGTTGTTTGCGAATCAGATAAAATAAAGAAAGAAGGTAAGTATAAGGAAAATAATGTTTACTGTGTTAGATATCTTATTGATACAGTTGTATCTCATAGTGTTGCAGGACTTGATGTTAAACTTGATTATGAAACCTATGACATTTTGGAACCTGATTTGACAATCTTTGTTAAGTTAAATGAAGAAATTAGGCAAAAGCGTATCACAGAAAGGGGGAAATCAATTCTAGATAAAGTATTAGATGATAGTAAAAAAAGAGAACAATTTAATAAGAAATTTGATTATTTTCTTGGTTTAGAAAATGGTCCAACTATTGTTTTTAATAATGATAGTGCAGATGTTCAGAAAAGTGTTAAAGAATTATTTAAGTTAATCAAAGAAAGAGGTAGACATTATGAGTAAAAACAAGTATCTTTTAACAGATGAAGTGGAACTTTGTGAACAGGATTATGCTGAAAGAGAAAAGTTAATAAAAGAATTTAGAGAAATGCCTGAAGAGTTTTTTTCAAAGATGAGACATTTTCAGCCACAAATTGGGTGTTTGAATGTATGTGAAATTTGTAGTAAAACTGCAAATGCAAGAGTTGAATTTTGGGAAGAGCGGAGAATAAGAAATATTATTGCAGCTTTAAAGTATGCATCTCCACAGATTAAAGAGGATTATTCCTTGATAACATATGATAGATATGAACATAGAAATGGAGTGATTTTTCCATATCTTGATAATGATATTGGAAATTATCCATATTTAGATTTGTTTATCAGATTAGCATTCAAAGAATTAGGTGTAACGACCAGAATTTCAACTGTTAGTTATAGTAGATATAATGAAGAACTAAATGATATGCATAAGAGAATTAATCTTCTTCACGAAGATGGACTTGGAGGAGTAAGACTTTCTTTTACACCTTATGAATTAGGTTGGTGTAGTAAAAATGCTGCATATAGTCAGTTCGATTATACACTTGATATGGCTAATTTATTAGAAATTTATAAGCCGTATTATGAATTGTGTGGTGCAGGAAGTAGAAAGATGTGTGTGGAGATTAGATATAAGCCCTTAGTTGAAATTGAAAAAGTATTTGAAACAGAAGTTTTAAATCACAAGATTATCTGTGTAGGAAATTACTTATTTATTTCTAAGCAGTGTAATGTTGAAATGAATGAAGCTTATATTAAAGATCCATTTAATCATCAGATTGTTTTAACTGAGAAGGCAACAGAGTTTTATAGTATTGAAACATATGAAGCATTTGAAACAGTTGAACAGCTTAAAAGAACATGTCATAAGTTCATTGTTGGAAGTTTGCAGGATTATAAAGTTGCAGAGATTTATCTTATGAGAAATTATGATGGTAAATACTATGCAATTAATCCTAGTATAACTGAAAATGGTAATTATGGTATGTGCATTTATCCAAAAACAGAAATCAGAGAAACTTCTGGGTATGTTGTTTTAGAAAGATTTTTAGTAAATAGTATTATCAAATATAAAAAAACTAAGGGATTGAGAAGCCTTGATAAATTTGAAGATGCTACTTGGGAGGATGTATATAGTGTACTCAATATTTGCAGAAATACTGCAAATGAGTACAAGGCAAATGGACATCAGAATAAATATGATTATGTAACGGAAGAAGTTTTGCCTATGGTAAATGCATATATTTCTGCACTTCAGATTGCAGGGTATCCGGCAAAGAATTTTTTTGATGCTGAATTTACTATTGATACAGGAATTATTTGCAATCTTGGAAGAGCAATTCATGAATTTAAAGGATTGACAAATAAAGAAAATGAGCCATTGACTCCGATTCATGAAAGGAATTATGGTATGTATAATAGCAAAATGAAGGAAGAAGGAGTGTCTTGGAGACTTAGTTGTAACTACGAAAATAGCATTGTTATTGAAAAACTTAATATGTATGACACTGCAAGTGTTAGAGGTCAAGTAGCCGAAAGAAAAATTATTCAGTTAAATGACTTAGATGAAATTTATACATCAAGTGATTTAAAAACAATGTATCTTGTACCAGGAGAAAGATTAAAATGAAAACAATAAGATTCTACAAGGAATTTGGTGAATATGGTTATTTAGCAACATATTCTAATCATGGCTTTTTAAAAGATGGTATCTTTTGGAAAACATCTGAACATTACTATCAGGCTCAAAAATTTTTTGAGCCTGAAGTAAAACTGAAAATTGCCAATGCTGAAACTCCAAAAATTGCTTCTTTGATAGGGCGAGATAGAAATCTTAATTTAAGAAGTGATTGGGAAGAAATAAAACAAAATGTGATGTATGATGCGGTATATTTTAAGTTTAAGCAAAACAAAGATATTTTGAAGAAACTTTTAGATACTGGTAATGCAGAAATTGTAGAGGCAACGGTGAAAGAGAATTATTGGGGTTGTGGACCAAATAATGATGGGCAAAACAACTATGGAAAAATTCTTATTAAAGTGAGAAAACAGCTTAGAGATGAGCAACATAAGGAGAAATAATATATGGAATTGATTTCTAAAAAAGGATATGAAAAACTTTGTGAAGAATATCAATTAATGGATCAAAAGATTATTGATACACAAAGAAAGATGGGAGAAAGTGCAAAAAGAGATAATGATTTAAGAGAAAATCCTGAATTTATGGAATTGCGTGTAAAAGCTATGTATACTTTGCCTGCCCAAAAGGAAGAACTTTATAGAAGAATGCATGATTGCATGATAATTGAAGAATGTGAATTTTTTAAATCATTTGATGGCTCAAAAGTTATTCCAGGCTCAAAGGTTGTATACGATATTGATGGAAAAACTGAAACATTAACTATTTTAGGAGATAATGAATCGGATTTAGACAATGATATAATATCATCAGCTACACCAATGGCAAAGGCACTTATAGATAAGCATATTAATGAGTTAATTGATTTTAATGGTATGAAAATTATTATTAAATCAATAGAAAAAATTTAAAACTTAATAGGTTTGAGATGGAAAAGGAGAATTTTACTTTTAAAATTCTCCTTTTTGTTATATAATCATTTTGATAGGAGTGGTTGAATTATGAAACAAATTGAAATAACAGTAAGATTAAATGAAAATATGCAAAGTGCTATAAGAAAATTGGAAATGCAAGGATTCAAAAAAATTAGAGAAAGTGAAATAGATGATGTATATATGACATCAAAATTGAGTGAATTAAATAGGGACAATATTCAGAAGATTTTAAAGAAATCAGTATTATTAAGAAAATTAAAACTAGAAAATAAAGAAATAAAAAAAATTACGTATAAAGATAAAGAAATAGACGAAAAGGGGGATGTTATATCAGAACAAAAAATAAATTTGGATTGTAGTGACTTAGAAAAAGCTAAAGATTTATTTGAACATTTAGAATTTGAAGAACTTATAAGAGTGAGATATAAAGTAGTAGTGTATAGCAAAGATAAAGTAGAATATGCTTTTCAAGAAGTAGAAAATTTAGGAACATTAATTGAATATGAAAATACAGAAGATTTTGAAGGCAAAACACTAGAAGATATTAATAAGGCTAAAGAAATAATGTATAATGAAATAAAAAGTACAGGTATTTGTTTAACAAATGAGAAGGATGTAAAAAAAGCTTTTGAATTGATATTAAATAAATATTTTAAAAAATTTGATAAGTGAATATATATAATATTAAAAGAAAAGGATGTAAAATTATTGAAATTTTATGTTCTTTTTGATTATTATAGTTCTATTATAATGAGAAGATAGTATGAAAAAAGAATAGTTTATTTAATGAGAGATTTTGAATAATTTAGAAATTATTGCAATTTTGATAAAATGTCAAAATGAAAAAATTGTATTTTTTAAGTATTAGGGGAGAAAATTATAAAGTAAACCACTGTATATATAATAGGAAACTTTATAGATTTACCATTTAGAATTTATGATGGAGGTATTGTCATGATTTAAAATCATTAAATTAAAAATAAGAATACAGTGTTTATCCTTCAAAATATAACCCTTCACATCAACAATTTATATGTGAATAATAAATTTTTTAAAACATATAAATTAAATAAACAAATTAAAATGAGCAGGAGGCAACTATGTGCGAATCATTTAAAATTAATGTGTATTTTGATGAAAAGGGTGAAGAATTAGAAAGTTTAATAGAACGTGTACTAATTGATATATTAGAGAAAAAATAACAAAAAATTTTTATCATTTGAACATTGGAAATCTCTAAAAAATCAGTTATAATTTAAGCTGAATTCGAATTGTTTTTTATCAAGCATGGGAAGGAGGAGCAATGCTTGAACAAATAGAAAAAACAATATACAAGGTAGCAATTTATATAAGATTATCAAAAGAAGATGTAGATAGAGGTTATGATGAAAGTGAAAGCATAAAAAATCAAAGAACATTATTAACAGAATATGTAGCAAAATTAGGAGGAGAATATGAACTTGTAGACTTTTATATTGACCAAGGTTATACAGGAACAAACTTTAACAGACCAGCTTTTCAACGAATGATTAGAGATATCAATTTAGGAAAAGTTAATATGGTTGTAACAAAAGATTTATCTCGTTTAGGGCGTGATTACATAGAAACAGGAGAATACATAGAAAAATGGTTTCCGGAAAATAGTGTTAGATATGTTTCTGTAACAGATGGTATAGATACATTTGAAACATCAAATGGAAATAATGACATAGCACCATTTAAATCTATATTAAATGATATGTATTCTAAAGATTTATCCAAGAAAATTAGGACAGCATTACATACAATGCAAAAACAAGGAAAATGGGTAGGGGGAAAGACAGCAATAGGGTATATGAAAGACCCAAACGATAAAAACAAATTAATTATTTGTGAACAAGAAGCGGAAATAGTAAAAACTATTTTTAATATGGCTGTTTTACGGAAATGAGGTAGGTGCCATCAAAAACTATCTGAATGACAATAAAATACCAACAGCAAATCAATTAAGGTATAACAAAGCAACATTTTGGGAAAATAAAACAGTGAAAAATATTTTAAAAAATGAAGTATATATTGGAAATACAGTTCAAAATAAAAGAAGTAGAATTAGCTATAAAAATAGGAAAATGAGAACTAATCCACAAGAACAATGGAATATAGTAGAAAATACACATGAACCAATTATTGATAAGCAGGTGTTTAACAAAGTACAAAAAATGGTAATTGTACAAAGATACAATAGAAATGAAAAAAAGCATAAGTTCTTATTAGACGGATTGTTGGTTTGTTATGAGTGCAAACACAAAATAGGAGTAAGAGGAAAGAAAAATGGCTATATGTTTATGATATGTAATAACTACCGTAGAAACTCAAAATTAGGACTTTGTACATCACATGGATTTAGCTATGATGCATTAGAAAAAAACATACTACAATATATAAAAAACTTATTTTTAGCAATTGATAGTAAAAAAATAGAATTGAACATAAAAAATAATCGAACAAAACAAGATTATGGAAAAATGCTTAAACAGAAACAAACAGAAATCAACCTTATAAAAGATAACATAGATAAAATGTATGTTGATAAATTAAATAATAAAATAAGCGAAGAAATGTATAATAGATTATTTGATAAGCTAATAAATGAAGTAAATCAGAAAGAAAAAGAATACAATGAGTTAAAAAATAGAAAAGAAGACGCTTGTCAAGATAATAAAGAAGAAATAGAAAAAATTGTTAAAGAATTTCTAAAATTAGAAAAGCCAACCCCTGAAATAATGAAAGTAATCATTAATAAAATAGAAATACATCAAGATAAACAAGTAGATATATATTTTAATTTTAAGAAGTTAAATGATTTGAAAGATAAATTTTCATAAAGGTATTAATAAAAATGACTAATTTAATATTGAATGTTAAATTAGTCAAAAAATAAAATTTAAACTGTCTACTTTGACCTCAACCAGAAGGAATATCCATGGCAGTACCAATGAAAAATGGAGGAATGAAAAAATCACAAGTCCTATATTATGTGATACTGTCAGGAATAACAACTGGAATAGGAGCATTTTTTGGAGCAATTATAGGAACAATATCAGAACAAATAATAGCAATATGCTTAAGCTTTGCAGCCGGAGCAATGTTATATATAGTTTCTCGGAGAATTAACACCAGAAGCAAATAAATTATATCATGGAAGAATAACAGGGATGGGAAATATAATAGGATTCTTAATAGGAATGTTTGCAATGATGATATAAAGAAATGTTACAAATCACAGTTTAATAATAAAAATAAAATTATTAATAAGAATAAAAGAAAAAACTCTTGCATTTTTCATTCCCATATAATAAAATACAAACAGAGTTTTGAAAACAAGAAAGGAAGAAAAAATGCAAGATATATTAGAAGGATTAAATGATAAACAATATGAAGCCGTAGTTACCACAGAAGGACCATGCTTAGTAATAGCTGGAGCAGGAAGTGGGAAAACTAAAGTTTTAACACATAAAATAGCATATTTAATAGGAGAAAAAGGTGCTAAACCATGGGATATTTTAGCAATAACATTTACAAACAAAGCTGCTAACGAAATGAAGCAAAGAATAACAGACTTAATAGGAGACGATGCAAAAGACATATGGATGGGAACATTTCACTCTATATGCGTAAGAATCTTAAGAAGATTTATAGATAGAATAGGATTTGAATCATCATTTATAATTTTTGATACATCAGACCAAAAGACATTGATAAAAGGGTGTATGAAAGACTTAGGGATAGATGACAAATTATTAAATGATAGAGCAATTCAATCAGAAATAAGTAATGTAAAAAATGAAATGCTAGAGCCAGAACAATATGCCGTAAGAGCAAAAGGTGATTTTAGAAAAGAAAAAATATCATCAGTATACTCATTATATCAAAAAAGGCTAAAAGAAAATAATGCAATAGATTTTGACGATATAATAAACTATACAATTAAAATATTAATGGAAAATCCAGATGTATTAGAATACTATTCAAATAAATTTAAATATGTTTTAGTAGATGAGTACCAAGACACAAACAAAGCACAATTTACACTAGTAACTCTATTGGCATCAAAGAATGGAAATATAACAGTAGTAGGAGACAATGACCAAGGAATATATAGCTTTAGAGGAGCAGACATCTCTAACATATTAAATTTTGAAAGAGATTTCCAAGGAACAAAAATAATAAAACTAGAACAAAATTATAGATGTACAGGAAATATTCTAAAAGCAGCAAATGCAGTAATAAAAAACAATGAAGTAAAATACAAAAAGCAACTATGGACACAAAACGAAGAAGGAAATTTACCAAATGTATACTTAGCTGATAATGAATATGATGAAGGATCATATTTAGCAACTCAAATAGAACATCTAAGAAGAGAAGAATATTATAAATACTCAGATTTTGCAGTATTATATAGAATGAATACACAATCAAGAGCAATAGAAGATATATTTAGAAGAGAAAATATTCCATATAGAATCGTTGGAGGATTAAAATTCTATGAAAGAAAAGAAATCAAAGACATCATAGCATATCTAAGATTAATTCAAAACGGTTCTGATAATTTAAGTTTAAAGAGAATAATAAATGAGCCTAAAAGAGGGATAGGAAAAACTAGCCTAGAAAAAGTTGAACAACTAGCAGAACAAAACGAAGTATCAATGTATGAAATAATAAAAAATGCAGAACAATATGGACTAAATAGAGTATATCTAAATTCAAGGGAATTTGTTAATACAATAGAAGAATTAAAAGAAGAAAAAGAACAACTAACAATATCTGAATTAATCAAAAAGACCTTAAAGAAAACAGGATATACAAAAGCACTAGAAAATGAAAATACAATAGAAGCTGAAAACAGAATAGAAAACTTAGAAGAATTTTTAACAGTAGCAATAGAATTCGAAGAAGAATTTGCTGAAAATTCTTTAAGTGAATTCTTGGAAGGAATCACATTATCAAGTGATTTAGACAATGTAGAAGAAACAGAAGATGTAGTAACATTAATGACATTACATAGTGCCAAAGGACTAGAATTTCCAGTAGTATTTTTAATAGGAATGGAAGAAGGAATATTTCCGGGATACAAATCAATTTCAGAGCCAAGTGAATTAGAAGAAGAAAGAAGGCTATGTTATGTAGGAATAACAAGAGCAAAACAACAATTATTTTTAACTTGCAGTAAACAAAGAACAATATTTGGATCAACAAGCTACAATCCAGTATCAAGATTTATAAAAGAAATACCAGAAGAATTACTAGAAGGATATCAAGACGTATTTGGAGAAGAAACAAATAAAAGTCAAATATTTAAAGACTCATCATACAGCTGGACATACGGAAGTAAAGATAATGGAAACATAAAAACCTACAAAATAACAGAACAACAACCTAAAGTAGCAGCAAGTAGCAAAAATACAGGATTCTCATTTGGAAAAACAGCAGAAAGCTTTTTAAACAATTTAGGAAAAACAAAAACAAACCAAAATATAGACCTATCAAAATATGAAGCAGGAGTAAGAGTATTCCACAAAAAATTTGGAGAAGGGACAATAAACACAGTAGAGCCAGAAGGAGAAGACTTAAAAGTAGATATAAACTTTGACAAGGTAGGACATAAAAGACTAATGGCAAAATTTGCAAAATTAGAGATAATTTAATTTTATAAAGAACTGTTTTTTTAAGAAATAATAATATTTTTTAAAGAGACAGTTTTATTGTATAGGAAATATTAGGAGACTTTTTATTTTACAAAGTAAAAACAACATAAAAAAGATACATAATTTGACAACATAAATAAGAAATGGTAAAATTATAGATAATAAGGCAATTCATAAAAAGTGTTTATGAAGATAAAGAAAGGGGGAGATTATATGAATAGAAAGCTTAAAATATTAATAAGCTTTATAATAATCTTTTTCATGTGTGGAATTTTTAGAGTAAAAATATCAAATGCAGAGAGCAAAGAAATAGTTGATGTTGTTTTATTTTGGGGACAATCAAATATGGTAGGAAGTGCTGGTAGAAATGCAGAAGAAAATATGAAAGATGAAAGGAATGGGGCTTTCGATGGTATAATACCAGAAATAAGAGATAATGCAAAAACAATAGGACATGTAAATGTGCAATTAAAACCAGGGACAGCTTATGAATATTTATATAGTACAAATTCTTTAAGAGAAATAACAGCAGATACCGAAAAATTAGGAGAAAATTTAACCGCAAGTATGTCAAAAGGAAAACTGGAAATAAAAGAAAGAACAAGAAAGGAAGAAGGCGTAGCTGCACAAGGATCAGTGGGAACTAATATGATACCACAATTTTGTAAAACATATAATGAAAAAACAGGAAGAAAGGTTATAGCAGTATTTGTTGCAAAAAATGGACAAGAAATTGCTAACTTTTTACCAAGAGATGAATTAATTGAAAATTCATCATCTTATAAAAGAGATAAATCTAAAGCAGATTGTTATATTTATGAAACTATGAAAGAAAAATATTTGTCAGCATTAAGATATTTAGAGGAACAAGGATATTCAATAGGAAGAAAATTATATGTAGCTTTTCAAGGGGAATCTGATAGAATATATGCAAATCAAGATGATAATTATGCATCAAAATATTATAATAGTTTTTTAAGTGTACATAATCATTTAAAGACAGATTTAAAAATAGATTTTGGAGCAGTAGTGTATACAGGTGGAACATATAAAGAAGGAGACAAATATGACGAAGGTTTAAAAAGAGTTTATAAAGCTCAAAAGAAATTAGTAGTAGAAGAAAAAGATATTGTAAAAGGAAGTTTATTCGCAAAGGAAAACTATAAAAACGAAAGTAAAATGTGTTTAAATGGAAATGAAATACACTTTACGGCAGCATCATTAAGCCAAATAGGATATGAAACAGCTAATAATATATGTAATAACACGCTAAAAAATACTTTACAAATAAAAAATATGAATCGTGCACCAAGAATTAATTTTACTACTACGGATGATAAATTAGCTTTTTATCTAAAGAAGGCAGGAAGTACTAAATCTGTTTTGGTAAAAACAAATGAAGAAGAATTAGTAAGAAAAACTTTTAAAACTAATAATCCAAAAATAAAAATAACATTAACAAAAGGTTTACCAAAAGTAGGAGAGAAAAATAAATATTATTTAAAAACTAATGATAATGATACTATATCATCAGAAGTTGTAACAGTAAAGAGAGATTCTGATTCAAAGTATTTAATAAATAGAGGACCATTAATTCAAAAAATATATCCTCTAGGTTCAAAGATATATGTAATGATTTCAGATGGCAGTGGTGTAAAATCAATTGAAACGAGTAAAGATGGAAAAGAATATACAACTCAGAAAGTAAAAAGTTTTAAATATACGGGTGATAGAAAGAGCAATATAGTAGAAATAGAGCTAGATGAAAATGAATTTCATAGAGAGGGAGATAAGTGGAGTATATATATAAAGGCAACAGATGGAAGTAGCTTATCTAGCGTACGTAAAGAAAAAATAGTAATAAATATATAAATTTTCAATAAAAGAGAGGGGCCTATTTTATGAACTCTTCCCCTTAAAGTAGACACTAATAAAAAAGAGGTGTATACTTTAAGGGGGTATTTTTATGGGTAAAAAAAGAAAAACCTACTCACAGGAATTTAAACTTATGTTAGTAGAAGATTACTTATCAGGAAAATCTGGAGGAATTACTAAGATAGCAAAGAAATATGATATTCCAAAAGATTACATGGTTACACGATGGACTAGAGCATATAAAGAATTTGGCATAGATGAGTTGAAAGAAAATCGAGGTAAGACTGGACTTTCTAAAGGTATACCTAGAAAAAATAATCTATCTACAAAAGAAAAAATATTGAGATTAGAAGCAGAAAATGCATATTTAAGAAAAATAGTTGAACATAGAGAAAACATATTAAAAAAAAGAAATAATTTTAGAATTATCCAATAAATATCCAATTTCAATACTTTTAAAAGTTTCTAAAGTCAGTCATTCAACATATTATGTTTGGTTAAAAAGAAAAAATATAATCACAGATAAAATGAAGGAAGATGCATATATTATTAGCAAAATAAAGGATTTATATGAAAACACAAAGGGAGATATGGTGTAGATGGGATGACACATGCTTTAGAACAAGATTTTGGAATTAAAATTAACAGAAAAAGAACATATAGATTAATGAAAAATAATGGATATTTAGCAGTAATAAAAACTAAAAAGAAATATAATAAAACTGGCGAAGTACATCCAAAGCATAATGTTCTTAAAAGAAATTTTACTCAAGTTGTCCTTTTGATAAGATTGCAACAGATATAACTGAAATTAAGAATAAAGGGAAAAAAATATATATTTCTCCAGTAAAAGATTTATATACCCATGTTATAGAAGTTACTGAAATCGCTAATCATGCTACTTTAGAGGTATGAATGAAAATGATAGAACAGATAAAAGACAAATCCATACCAGAAGGTACAATATTTCATTCATATCAAGGTGGTATATATAATAGCTTAGTTTTTCAAAAATTTTTAGAAGAGAACAATTTTATGCAAAGTATGTCAAGAAAAGGTACAACAATAGATAATTCTCCAATGGAAAGCTTTTTTGGGACATTAAAAAGTGAATTATTGTATAATCCTTTAGTAGACTTAAAAAATTGTGATATAACTACTGAATTTTCAAATTACATATGGTATTATAATAATGAAAGAATACAAAAATCTTTAGGATATTTAACACCAATACAATATAAAGAAAAAGAATTAGAAAGAATAAAAAAAGAGAAAGTATTGCAGAAATAACCACAATACTTTCCAGAGAGCCTCTCTTTCTTTTTACTGTCCACTTTTAAGGTAACAGTTCATTAAGACACCCTCAATTTTTATTGCTGTAACTCACTCTTAACAGTATTTACCTCTGTAACAGTAGCCTTTTGCGCTGGAATATAATATCCCTTAGATTGAGCAATTTTAAAAAGCTCATATTGAAAACTCTCATCACTATTTCTAATTTGTTGAAAAGTTTGTCTTAATTGCATATTTTCAGACTCAGAAATTGCAGTTTGATAAGCTGTCAAATCAGACTTAACTCCAGCTAAAATATCATTAACCATTGTTTTTTCGTCCATCATAAAACCTCCCTATTAATTATTCAAAAAAGTCATTAACTTTTGTTTAGTATTCAAAGCATCTTGAGCTGATTTCGTAAAAAGTTGTTTAATTTGAGGATCAACAGCTTGAGAAGAATAAGTATTTAATTTTTGATAAGCTGTTTCATGAGCTCCTATTAAATGTCTTAAATGTTGTAATTCCATTTGATTTAGATCTGCCATAATATCAGTCCTTTCTATTAAATTCTTTAATAAGTATTTCCTAAATTTAGTTTTTTATACTTCAAAATAAAATTAATATTACAAAATTTAAATATCAAAATAAATTGAAAGGATTAGGTTAATTTAAGTTAAAAACTTCTAAACATTATTGCAATGCCTGATACAAGCAAAGTCGAATTCAAATGAAAATTAAAATAATAAATTTAATATAGTGTTCAGAAAGATATATAAAAGAAAAATATAAAATATAGAATTTTGAAAAAAAGAGAAAAAATGTATAAAATGAAGATAAAACAAAATAAATCACTTAAAGCTAGGGAAATTAAACTTTCATAATCATTGCAAAAAATAAAATATTACAATATTATTACAATAGATTTACAAAGGAGATTGTGTAATGTTAAAAAAGGTATTAATACATACTAGAAGGGGAATTAAATTTATCATATTATTTTTAATTGCTACATTTTTAATAATTGGAGCAGTTGCTTTTTTATATAAACCAACATATAGTGTTCATATTAATGGTCATCAAGTTGGATATACAGCAAATAAATCAGAGCTCCAAAAAAGAATTAATGAATATGTAGAAAATGGAGATGGAAGCAATAAAAATATTGCATTTGTTCAAGTAGATAGTTTACCAGAGTATAAATTATGCCTATTAAAAAGAAATGTTGTAACAAATGATGAGGAAATATATCAAAAGACAATAAGTGGAGGAATACCATATTATAGATATTACGCAATTTTAGATAATAATGAAGAGAAATACTATGTTTCTTCTTTCGAAGAAGCAGAAAAAGTAGTAAATGACTTAAAAGAAAAAGGAAGTACAAATATAGAAAATATTTCAATTTCGGAAAAATATGAAACAGATTTAAAAACTTTAACTTCAACAGAAGAAGTTGTTTCGAAATTGTATGTAGAGCCAGTAAAAACTGTGACTGTTGCAAAAAATGCAAATGCAGGTTTAAGAGCAAGATCATCTGGAAGTGTTAACACATCAAGCAAAATATCAGGAGGGAAAGCATCTTTAGGAATATCTTTAATTAGACCAGTATCAGGAACAATTACATCAAGATTTGGAGTTAGTAGTAATATAAGAAGGTCATCACATACAGGATTAGATATAGCTGCACCAACAGGAACACCAGTAAAAGCAGCATCATCAGGAACAGTAACATTTTCAGGCTGGAAAGGTTCGTATGGAAATATGTTAGTAATTTCTCACGGAAATGGAGTTCAAACATATTATGGTCATTGTAGTAAATTATATGCTAAAAATGGACAAACAGTTTCTCAAGGAGATGTAGTTGCATCAGTAGGTTCAACAGGTAATTCAACAGGACCACATTTGCACTTGGAAATTAGAGTAAATGGAACAGCATATAATCCACAAAATTACATATATTAAAAAACACCTTAAAGAATTAAAAAAAATTCTTTAAGGTGTTTTTGTATTTGATCTTAATATTTTAAAGTATTAATTGTAATTTGTATTACTCATTTATAATCTCTTCAAAACGATATTTTTGAGTTACATCAGGATATTTTGCATGGTCTACTTCAGATAAAAACATATCTAATGGTCTTGCGTATATACCATCTTTGTGATTAGTTTTTCCATTATTATCCATACAACGATAAACTACTAATTTCTCTCCGGTTTCACTATGTTGAGCTACTGTAATTACAAATGATCTTGCTCCTTTAAAATGTCTCCACATTGTAAATGGTTTAACTTCTCTATTTTCCATATAAATTTCCTCCTTAATTTTGTTATAAAACTATTATAAACTAAAATAATTTCAA
>CAJMRU010000002.1 GCA_905215845.1 uncultured bacterium | reverse complement strand
TCATAAAATCCAACACATATTTATAATTTTTTATAAGATTATTTTAACAGTTAAACACCTTCTTCCTTAAATCTGGTCTGCTGTTGTGATCTTACCTTCGATCGCTGATGCTGTAACTGTCGCTGCGGATCCTAAATACACATAAGAATCTGGATGTCCGGCACGTCCTTTGAAATTTCTTGTTCCTGTAGAAATCAAAACTTCATCTTTCCCGATGACACCCTGACAGCTTCCCCAGCAAACGCTGCAGTTACAGTTCATAACCATTGCTCCGGATTCCATGAAAATATCGATCAGACCTTCATCTAATGCCTGCATATAAACTTCATTGGAAGCTGGTGCGATCAAAAATCTTACGCTGTCACTTACTTTCTTACCTTTTAAGATTTCAGCAGCGATTCTTAATTCTTCGATACGTCCATTGTTACATGATCCTAAGAATGCTTCATCGATCTTCACATCCTTGACTTCTTTGGCATCCACAACATCATCGATCTGATGAGGTCTTGCAACAACTGGTTTGATCTCGTCTAAGTTGATATCATAAACTTTCTCAAATACCGCATCATCATCGCTCTTGAATAAGTTCTCAGCTTTTCTTCCACGACTTTCTACGTATTCTACAACTTTCTCATCTGGCTCAACGATTCCAGTCTTAGCTCCTGCTTCAACAGCAAGGTTGCAAAGAACTAAACGTTCATCAATATCAAGGTTATGAGCACCTTCTCCAGCAAATTCCATGATCTTGTAGTTACATCCATTTGCTCCAACCATTCCGATGATAGAAAGCATTAAATCTCTGGCGTATACACCTTCTCTTAATTTACCATGCAGGTTAAAACGGATCGTGTCTGGAACTAATACCCAAGACTGTCCTGTTACCATAGCGTATAAGAAATCAGTACATCCGATCCCTGTACCAAATGCTCCTAAAGCTCCATATGTACACGTATGGGAGTCTGCACCCATGATAAATTCTCCTGGACATACATGATTCTCTACCATGATCTGATGGCAGACACCTTTTCCTTCATATAATTTGATCTCATGCTCTTTTGCAAAATTACGCATCTTTCTATGTGCTGCTGCTGTTTTTGGATTCTCCGCAGGCACATTGTGGTCCATGATAAATACCAGTTTGTCTTTGTCCGCGATCTTTGGATGTTTTAACTGGTTATGATACATATCAATTGTTAAATGTGTCGTTCCGTCATTACTCATTAAACGGTCAACTTCGATCGTATGGATCTCTCCTGCTTTTACCTGATCTACTTTCGCAGCTCTTGCAATAATCTTTTCTCCGATGGTCATTCCCATGTTCCTATTCCTCCCCTTCATTCAAGAAATTGATCAATCCGCCATGATCTAAGATATTCTGCATATATGGTGGCAGCTTGGTACATGGAAGGGTTTCATCCTCTGTTTTGATCCATCCTTCAGACAGGTTGATATCAATGTCAGCTCCGTCTTCCACTTTGTCATATAAGTCTTTGCTGATGATCACTGGTAATCCGATATTGATAGAGTTTCTATAGAAGATTCTCGCAAATGATTTAGCAACCACTGCTTTGACACCTAACGCTTTCAGTACACTTGGCGCCTGTTCTCTGGATGACCCACATCCAAAGTTCTCTCCTGCTACAACAATATCTCCTTCTTTTACCTTCTTGGCAAAATCTTTATCAATTGATTCAAAAGTATATACTTTCATCTCTTCAATATTTGGCAATAACAAATATTGTGACGCGATGATCTGATCTGTATCTACGTCGTTATGGAATTTAAATACACGTCCCATTGATCTTCCTCCTGTTTTGTATCTTTTATTTTTAAGGATACTATAAAATGATGTAAGTGTCAAAAGTATAAATTGCGTTTGTGCTTGCACAAATAAGCAATTTATACTTATTGACACGCCGAACAACGAGAACGGAATAAAATGGTGTGAATACACCATTTTATGGGAGTTCGAGGTGTTCGAAGATTGTGGAATTGCGTAGCAATGGAACAATCTGGATACATCAGAGAGTGGCAAAATTTACTTTTGACACTCTCATCATAGTCTGATAACAAAAAAAGAATGGTAATACGTAAAATATTACCACCCTTTATCTTCGAATTCCGTATAATTTCATCAAAAATCTCCGAAATGGAATCAAATGCAGCCATATATGTTCAAAAAACTCCCACCAAAAATCTCCAGGTGCGATCCATTTTCCTTTACGCTTTACTTTTATAATGATCGCAAAAACCTGTTCTTTGTCAATCGGTCCTTCCATATCTACCTGTGCATCTCCGATAATAAACAGCTTTCCCTCCTTGTTGATGTGATGAATCCGATGCATCACATACGCCTCATCTCTTCTCTGAAAAAACACCATATCCCCAGCTTTCAATTCTTCTTCTGGCTTCTTCATCAAAATATAGTCTCTTTGATGGATCAAAAACGGATTCATACTGCTCCCACTGATCATCATGCTGACTTCTTTTCCCTCTTCTACCAGATCTTTCAATACCGGGATATAAACGTTATTTGCAATCTGTCTCATTCATCCAATACCAGTCCATGTTCATAAAGTGCTCCGACAAATCCTTCTACATCTGTCCTTGCTGTTTCTTCATCTACTTCAAATTCATCCATGATCTTATCAACCAATTCTTCTTTTGACTTCGATTCATCTAAATTCTTCCAAATAAATGCTGCCACTTCATTTAATGTGATCATTCCATTAAACTGCTGAGTTGCAGCCCCTGTTGGTACAAGAATTACTTCACCTGCGATATCACGAAGCATAAAATCTGTATTACGTTTCATATGCTATGGCCCTCTTTCTTATTTTTTCTTATTTTTCTTATTTTTATTTCTTTCCATGTATATGGATTGATCAACAATAACATTGGAAATAATTCCAGTCTTCCCGCTAACATATCAAAGATCATAACGATCTTGGAAAGATTCGAATACATTGAAAAGTTTCCAGTTGGTCCTACGATATTAAGCCCAGGACCAATATTATTCAATGTTGCAACAACTGCCGTAAAATTGCTTGTAAAATCGAAGTTATCAATAGAAATGATCAGTACAGAAAACATCAGTACAAATGCATATGCGATCATATAAACATTGATCCCTCGAATAACTTCATGTTCTACAATTCTTCCGTTGAATTTGACCTTACGTACCGTTCTTGGATGTAAGTATGAGAGCAGCTCTTTCTTGACGGTCTTTAACATAATTACCAATCTTGATACTTTCATACCACCACCGGTACTTCCGGCACATGCTCCTGAAAACATCAGCATTACCAGAATAAACTTTGAAAATTCCGGCCATTTATTAAAATCTGTTGATGCATATCCGGTTGTCGTGATCACTGTTCCTACTTGAAAAAGTGCATGGCGGAATGCCTGCTCGATCGTTGGAAATAAACTGTGTATATTATATGTGATCATTGCTACAGATGCACCAATAAATAATAAGTAATATTTTAATTCTTCATAATGGATCGCATCTTTGAACTTCTTGATCAAAATAAAATAATATACATTAAAATTTACTCCAAATAAGATCATAAAGATCGCGATCAAATATTGTATGTATGGTGAGTAAGATGCACACCCTGAATTCAATATCGAGAATCCACCAGTTCCAGCAGTACCGAATGCAAGTAACAGCGAATCAAATAATGGAAGCTTTCCTAAAAGCAACAATACTACCATCACAATAGTCATAAAAATATAAATCTTATACAAGATCATAGATGTTTTTCGAATCTTAGGAACCAGTTTTCCAACAGATGGTCCTGGACTTTCTGCTCTCATCAGATGAATATTCTGACCACCAACCAATGGCATGACAGCTAATACAAACACGAATACACCCATACCACCTACCCAGTGAGTAAAACTCCTCCAGAATAAACTACATCTTGCTAACGCTTCTACATCCGTTAAGATACTTGATCCTGTTGTAGTAAATCCTGAAACAGTTTCAAACATCGCATCTACAACCGATGGAATATCTCCATTGATCACAAATGGCAGTGCTCCAAAAAAACTCATCACGATCCAACTGATCGCAACTGTTAAAAAACCTTCTTTTGCGTAATAAACTGTCTTCTTTGGTTTCTTCATAACAAAAAGAATTCCAATGATCAGACATACAAATAGCATGATCCAGAAAGAAAAGCCTTTCTTCTCATGATAGATTAATGCGATCAGACAAGGAAGTGATAAAAATGCACTCTCAAAGAGCATTACCAAACCTATTACGTATCGAATCATTGAAAAATTCATTATACCCTGCCCCCATTATCCTCTCTTTAAGATGTCTTTGACATCGTGTAATCCTTTTTTAGTTGTGACAACTACCACCAGATCATCTTCTTCCATATGATCTTGACCATTTGGAATCATTGGTTTTCCTTTACGATAAATGCTGCAGATCAGCAGATTATCAATCAATGACAGATCTTTAATTGGTCTTCCAATGACTGGAGAACCTTTCTGAATATGAAATTCCAGTGCTTCCGCTCTTCCATCCATTAATTTGTAGAGATTCTCAATATTACTTCCGATGGAATTTTGTCTTGCTCTTACATACTGAATAATATATTGTGCTGTCAGATATTCCGGATAGATCATACTTCCAAGATCTAATCGTTCGATCATGGCATCGTAATTCAATTTCTGTACCTTTGTGACCAATTTTGCATCACTCTGGCTCTGTGCATACAGAGACAAGAACATATTCTCCTCATCGTGATTCGTAAGGGCAATAAATGCATCTACATCCGTCAGACCTTCTTCTAACAGCATATCATGGTCATTTCCATTTCCATGGATGATCATCGCATCTGGAATACTCTCATTTAATCTCTCACATTGATCTCTGTCTTTATCGATCAGTTTTACACCAATTCCACTAGAAACAAGTAATTTTGATAAATAAAATCCAATCTTACTTCCACCTATGATCATTACTTCATGAACCTGATTCTTTCTTTCCCCAATCTTCCTGAAAAATTCCATGGCACAGTTTGGCCTTCCAACAAATGAAATTATATCTTTCTCTCTTAACTGAAAAGAACCATTTGGAATGATCAATTCTTTCTTACGCTCTACCGCAGAGATCAATATCTCACAATTTAACTGATTACTGACATCGATCAATGTCATTCCATCTAATTTAGAATTATGTGGGATACGGTATTTTAACATCTCGATCCTGCCTTTAGAAAACTTATTCACTTCCATTGCAGAAGGAAATCTTAGTAATCTTGCAATCTCATATGCCGCACTTAATTCTGGATTCAGCACAACAGAAATTCCCATCTCTTCCTTTATGAAACTGATCTCATCATAATAAACAGGATTTCTCACTCTGGCAACCGTCTCACATCTTCCTGCCTTCTTCGCGATCAGACAACACAAAAGATTCAATTCGTCAGAGTTCGTAACTGCAATAATGATATCTGCTGTCTCAACTCCTGCGTCTGACAGAATACTATAACTTGCTCCATTCCCGATCACACCTAATACATCATGCGTTTCAGCAAGTTTCTGTACAACATGTGCTTTCTCATCAATAATGGAAATGTCATGGTTCTCGCCACTTAATTCCTCAACAAGCGTAGAACCGATTCTACCACACCCAACAATGATAATATTCATTTTTTACCCTCAATTCATTAACACTTTCTTAACAAATTTTTATACTTTTTTTAATACTTGTCCTATTCTATCACAGTCTGTCAGAAATTACAATTTAAGAAATCACACTCAATAAAATGATCAACATTTATCGTGTTGATCTTCCAGAAGAATGGCTTCTTTCTCCCGTTTTTGTGTGATTCGATCTCTGATCCTCTGCATTCGTTCATCAAGTGCTGCACTTTGTTCTGCACAATCATAAAGTTCTTCCTGAAGGATTTCCACTTCTTCATCGGACAACTCTTTCTTATAACGCATCTTATGATCAAGACTTGCCCAGAAATCCATAGCGATCGTTCGAAATTGCACTTCAACATTAACCATCTTCTTTTCATTTTGTAAAAAGATTGGTACTTGTACGATCAGATGAAGACTTCGATAGCCACTTGGCTTGGGATTCTTAATATAATCTTTTCGCTCGATCAGTGTGATATCATCCTGCTTTAAGAAACTTTCTGCTAATTTGTAGATATCATCCGGGAAGGAACAGATTACTCTGACTCCTGCAATATCTTTTAAATTTTCTTCAATGGCTTGCAGGTTTAAAGGAATATTTTTTCTTCGGATCTTCTTTAAAATACTGTCATAGGATTTGACTCTTGTCTTAATACTTTCAATTGGATTATTGTCATACTCTAAAGATAATTCATGATTTAATACCCTGAACTTTGTCTCGATTTCCATGATCGCACATTCATAATATGACATTAAAAGATCAAATGGTTTCTTATTTTGCTGCATAAAATTCAGGAATTCATCGGATAAAAGACTTTGTCTTACAAAATTATCTCTTCTTGCGTCCAATAAAGCTTTTCCCTGCTTCTTTAATTCATCGATTATCATGCCGTGTTTTCGCTCCTTTATATCGTTTCGTATATAACAATCCGTATTTAATAAACTTATCCAAATTTTTTTCATACAGTTTGATTTTATCACTCTTTATCTTGGACTTTCAATGTTTTCTATCATTTACAGAATGGAAAATCCAAGAACAACGATTCCTAGAATTACAAGAATGATTCCTGTTACTCTGTTTAATGTCTCTGGTGTTGCTTTATTGGCAAATCTTGCTGCGATTCTTGCCCAGATCAGAGTAAATACAACACATAAGATAAACACTGTCCAATCTGGCACCCCGCCGATCATAAAATGGGATACAGCTCCAGTAAATGCTGTAAATGCCATGATAAACACACTGGTTCCTACTGCTGTTTTTAGTTCATATCCTAACACACTGGTAAGGATCAGTAACATCATCATTCCACCGCCGGCACCGACAAATCCACAGATCAGCCCGATCACAATCCCACAGATCATAGACTGAATCGCCCGTTTCTTTGCCGAAACACCCTGCATGGCTTCTTTTGTTGTCATAACTGGTTTTACGATAAATTTAATTCCTAATAATAATGTCATAAACACAGAGAAATTTCCCATCGTTGCTGCTGGCAGAAGGCTTGCGATATAGCTTCCTACAACTGTAAATAACAATACTGTTACCATCATGATCATTCCATTTTTGATATCAAGATTCTTGTTTTTCCTGTAAATATAAGCTGAAACTGCACTTGCCAGTACATCAGAGGATAATGCGATTCCTATTGCCATATACGGGTCCATCTTAAGGAATGTGATCAACATCGGACTAATTACAGCTGCTGCACTCATCCCTGCAAATCCTGTTCCAAGCCCGGCTCCCATTCCTGCAAAAAATGTTACTGCGATCGTTAATAATATATTCATCTTAGTTTCCACCTTTCAAAATATCATCTAAATTCTTATCCATATTTTTCATTACATGGATAAAAATTTTTTTATCTTCTTGTGTTGTATTATCAAACAACTGATCTACAAATCCTTGTTGTAACTGCTGTCCTTCTTTGATTACTGGATGTGCTTTTTCTGTAATAATCAGTTTTGTTTTTCTTCGATCACCTTTAATCTCTTCTCTTCTTAAATAACCTTCTTTCACAAGTTTCTCTACGTTGATTGATATAAGATTTGCTTTGATATTTCTGATCTTTACGATATCTCTGGCTGTCTGGTATTGTGGATTATTTCCTAAAAACATTAAAATATCAAAAGCTGTCTGTGGTAATTTTAATTTCTTGCACAACGGCTTACATGCATCGTTATATACCTCTAACAACTTTCTCGGAAATTCTATATTGATCTTCATGAATTTATCCCTCCTTGTTAATTATTTCATATTTGAACTATTCATTTTTGATTTATTATAACAGATTGTCATATATTTTCAACTTTTTGTTACTTCAAAAAATAAAAAACAGCTGACATAATTTTTACTTTTTATGCCAACTGTTTTTATATATTTATTTATTACAATTACCACTATGATCAAATGCTGGATTGATCGCATAAAAATTCTTAGAATCCAAATGATCCTGTACAGTCCTCAGTGCTTCACCAAATCTCTGGAAATGCACGATTTCTCTTTCTCGTAAGAATTTCAGTGGCTCTCTAACATCTGGATCATCAATAAGCCTTAACAAATTATCATACGTTGTTCTTGCTTTTTGTTCTGCAGCAAGGTCTTCACTTAAATCTGTAATCGGATCTCCCACAGACTGAAACGTCGCTGCGCTAAACGGTACACCACTTGCTGCTTGTGGCCATACACCTGCTGTATGATCTACATAGTAAGCTCCAAACCCTGATTTTTTCACCTGTTCTGGCGTTAGATCTCTAGTTAACTGATGCACGATCGTACAGATCATTTCCAAGTGAGCTAATTCTTCTGTACCTATATTGTTTTTGATATGACTCCTTTACTTTTTTCAATCAATTCTGTTTCAAGAATTTTTGTTTTATATGTTGTTGATCTCCCTTCAGTTTCTATTTTTAATCTAATACCAAATGGAACACTTTTTAACCAAATATCTAAAACTTTATTCTTATGTACATCTATATGATCAAGTATTTCTTTAAAAACCATTTCACTTGGATTATCAATATCCATTATTTCATCTAATGCATTTCTATAGCTTTGTATAATGTACTCTTTTTTATCTTCCCTATCTTTTTTACTTTCCTCTATTTTTGATTCTTTCTTTTCTACTTTTTCTTCTAATTTTTCCTTTTTTTCTTGATTTTCCATAAAAAAACCTCTTTTCTTTTCATAATTTTATTAAATTATATCTTAAATTTTTCTAAAATTCAAGATTTTTAATGCTTTTATTTAAAAGGATTTTTTACTTCTCCTGCAGTATCTACAAAAAGCCATAAAGATAGTATTAATAATAGTCCCAAAGTGATCATAAATACCCAATATCCTATTTTTAACGATATACCTGTAAAATAGCATATCCATTTTATTAACCTAAGATTAATAAGATTATTTCCTTTCTTAAAACTATTATTTTTAGCATTTATAAATATTTCAGACGGTATTACATATATTTGCGCTAATTTATATATAGTTTCTGTATTAGGATATTCTAACCCAAACTCCCACTTTTTTAAATCTTTCTCTTTTACTATCTTTCCTAGTTTATTTAATTTTTGTTGTAGTGGTGTTATTTGTTCTTCTGTTTGATTTATCATTTCTGCTATTTTACCAACTTCTGTTGTCATTCCTGTTTCTACTACAATTCCTTTTCCTCTACCATATGTTACTAAGCTAGAAGAAAATAACATATTTGTTCTATCTCCTATTCCAATTTCTGCATCATCTATTTTTTCTATTGTTTTTTCTACTGGAACAGATTCTCCTGTAAGTGATGCTTCTTGTGATTTCAAGTTTACTGCTTCTATAATTCTTAAATCTGCTGGAATATAATCACCTGTATCTAATACAACAATATCTCCAGGTACTAATTCCTTTGCTGGGACAACAGTAATATGTCCGTTTCTAATAACTTTAGATGCATGGTCTGTTAATTTTTGTAATGCTTCTAATGACTTCTCAGCTTTAGATTCTTGTGTTACTCCTATTATCGCATTTACAAGAACTACTATTAATATAATTATTGTATCAGTAATTCCTTCCCCTTCTGCTACACCAACTACTCCAGATACTATTGCTGCTATTATTAAAATTATGATTGAGAAGTCTTTGAATTGATCTAAAAATCTTTTTACCATTGATTTTTTCTTTTTTTCTTTTAATTGATTTAGACCATATTTTTCTTTTCTTTTTGTTACTTCTTCATCTGTTAGTCCTGTTTCAATATTTGTGTGTAGCTCTTTTTCTACATCCTCCACTTTTTTGTTAAACCAGTTATGATTTTCCAATGTTCTTCCTCCTTTTGTAATATTTTTAGCATTTTTTAGTTTTTTATAACATAAATAAATTTATCAGTGATTAAATTCAAAATTTGAATTTAAATCTTAACTTTTCCAACACATAAAAAGACCTTTAAAAGGTATTGTTCCCTTTTAAAAGTCTTGCTTACTTTTAGAAAAGCTTACTAACCAGATAATAATTATCGCGACTGTTGATTAGTAATTTAAAAAGCTACTCCCTTTTAAATCTATTTATACATATTCCAACTATCTTTTAATGCCAATATATATATCTTTTTTATAAGTATAATATTTTCATCTATTTTTGTCAATTCTTTTTTTGAAAACATTTTTCTATTCTCAAATATCCTTTTTCTTATAAAATCTTCTAATTTCATATTTTTCATAAATAAAAACCTCTCTTTCGTATAAAATACATTTGACTTTTGTATATAAAGAGGTTATACTGATAGTAACACCTCTTTATTGAGTGTTGTTATAAAAGAGATAGTAATAGATTTCGCGGTCTTCTATCTCTTTTATCTATTTTATAAAATAAAAATATCTTGTCAAGTTTTTTGCAGTCATTTTCGACAAAATCTCCTATAATATTTCTAAATTTATTTCTCTTTCAACTTTTATTTGAATATAATTCCAATCTAGTTTTGATATATATTCTAGAGAAATATGTGACATAAATTTATTTTCTTTGGCATATTTATTCCATTCTTTTACTAATGGAAATTTTTTATTTTTTTGTGTCAATTCTTTTAATGCATTATATGATATTCTATAATAAATTATCATCATCGAGTTTTCAGGGAATTCTACTTCTTTTATTGATTTATAGTATACATTTAATAGATCATCAAATTCTTTGCTAATTATTTGTGAAGTTTTTGAGTATATACCATATTTTCTTATGCTTTTATCTAATTTTTTCCTTATAGTTTTTAAATCTTTTATTACTTCACTCATTATTATCACCTTTATTATTTTATCATTATGCTTTTTTGTAAAAAATACATCTTTGATTTCATATCTTTTCATTTGTAAAGTTATTTGTTCTTATTCTATATTATCAAATAATATTTTCTTTTTTTCATTTCTTCAGCTCCTTTCTTTTATATTCACTTAAAGTATAATATACTTTAAGTGAACTGTCAATCTTTTTCATTTATTAAAGAACTTTGTCTTTATTTGTTGAAATATCTTCTATATGCGTGTTATAATTGTTGATGAGGAGTGATTACAATGAATAGGATAAAAGAATTGCGTAAACAATTTGGATATACCCAACAAGAACTTGCTGATAAAATTAATGGTGCAAAAAGTACTATTGCAATGTATGAAAATGAATCACGCAAACCTAGTTTAGAAATTTTAATAAAGTTATCTGAAATATTTGGTTGTAGTATAGATTATATTCTTTGTAAAAGTGATGTTAAAAATAACACCTTAGAATTTGATGATATAGAAATCGCTTTTGCAAATGGTATAAAGGGATTAAATAAAGAAAATCAAGAAATTTTAAGAGAAATTATGGAGGATTTATTAAAAAAACAAAATAAAGATTAAAAATGAATACTGATGATTTATACAAAAGATTACAACAGGAAAATATACACTATATAAATAAAAAACTTTTTCTGACACCTGGTGCTATTGTACATTATGAAAATATTACAGCAATAGTGGTCGATAAAGATCAGATAAAAAATTCTACACATGAAAATACAATTATAATTCAAGAATTTGGTCATTATTTAGCTCATTCATATTATAAATCTAATGACCCTTATGAAACAATAAATGATATGGAGCAGTCTGCTGATATTGCAGCTTGGAATGAATTTTTTCCATACAAAGAAGTTAAACAATTGATTAATAATGGTATATCTACTGCAACTGAAATAGCAAATTATTTTAATGTAAATTCTGATTATATTGCTAGATGCTTAGATTATTATTATGATATTAGTGATGGATTTAAAAAATAGATTTTTAAAACAAAATAAAGCCAATAGCTAAAATTTAATTATCGATTTTAACTATTGACTTTATTTTTATTTTAAATTTTAAAATATGTTTGGTGACCCCTACGGGAATCGAACCCATGATTCCACCTTGAGAGGGTGGCGTCTTAACCGCTTGACCAAGGGGCCTTAAATTTTACTTATTATTTATACCACTAAATTCTATTTTAGTCAACTCATATTGTAAAATTACTAAAAATCTTAAAATTTTGCCAATTAAAAATGTAAATTGAGCAGAAAATCAAAATAAATTCCTTGATTTAACTTTTAATATTTTAGAAAGAATGAAATATTCTATAAAATAAATTTTATCTCTTTTATTCTCATACAATATTCCATTCTTCTTTATTTAATATTTATATGCTACTCATACCATTCTAATTCCCAATCGTCTAAAATTACAGTATCTCCTTCGCATACTCCCATTTCTTTTAGTTTCTCGTCTATTCCCATATTTTTTAAGCATTTTTGTAAATAATACATTGATTCATTATCTTCAATATTTACTCTTCCCATTAGTCTTTGTACAGCTCTTCCTGAAACTATGAATATTCCATCTTCTTCTTTAATTGACCATTCATCTTTTTTATCCTCTAATGTATAAACAACTTTATCTTCTATTTCAATTAAGTCTTCTTTTGGTAAATTTTTCAATTCTTCTGTTACATAATCTATTAATTCTTCAATCCCTTGTTTTGTTGCTGCTGATATTTTAAACAATTTTAAATTTTCTTTTTTTGCTAGTTCTTCTACTTCTTTTAATAAGCTTTCATCTTGCATTGCATCAATTTTATTTGCTACAATTATTTGTTTTCTTTTACTTAATTTTTCACTATATTTTTTTAATTCTTCATTTATAGTATTAAAATCTTCTACTGGATTTCTTCCTTCTTGGCCTGATACATCTAAAAAGTGTAATAATAATCTAGTTCTTTCAACATGTCTTAAAAATTGGATTCCTAATCCAACACCTTCACTTGCTCCTTCAATTATACCAGGAATATCAGCTATTACAAATCCATCTCCATTTTTTGTTTTTACAACCCCTAAATTTGGTTCTAATGTTGTAAAATGATAATTTGCAATTTTAGGTCTAGCTTCTGTAACTACTGATAAAAATGTTGACTTTCCTACATTAGGAAATCCTAATAATCCTACATCTGCAAGTAGCTTTAATTCTAGGATTATTTCCTTTTCTTCTCCTTTTTCTCCATCTTCTGAAAATCTAGGAGCTTGTCTTGTCGCTGTGGCAAAATGTGAGTTTCCTCTTCCTCCACGACCACCTTTTAAAATTAATTCAGTTTGGTCTGGATTTGATAAATCTGCAACTACCTTTCCTGTCTCTACATCTTTTACTATTGTACCTATTGGAACTTTTATATATAGGTCTTTTCCATATTTTCCATTACAATGACTTCCGCTACCATTTTCTCCATTTTCTGCCTTGAATTTTTTATTATATCTAAAATCAATCAATGTATTTTTATCTTTATCTACTTGGAAATATATATCTCCACCTTTTCCTCCATCGCCACCATCTGGGCCTCCTGCTGCTACATATTTTTCACGACGGAAAGTTGCTGCTCCATTTCCACCATCTCCTGATTTTATTATTATTTTTGTATAATCTGTAAACATATTCTCACCTCTTTGACTTTTTATTTTTCATATTATTCTTTTTAGTCTTTTCAAATTCAGTTCTTCTTGGTTTAAGTAAAAAATATTTACATATCTATATTTTTTAACCAATATCCACACTTTTTTCATTTTCTCTCACGCTTTCAAAAGTAAGCTAATTACTAATATCTATGATTAATCAAAATAATCTAATTTCATAGCACTTTTTACTTTCTTCATTGTTTCCTTTGCTGTCTTTCTTGCTTTTTCAGTGCCCTCTTTAAGAATTTCATCTACAAGTTCTATATTATCTTCATAATATTTTCTTTTTTCTCTTATTGGTCTTAAATACTCAATTATATTTTTAGCCAATTGTTTCTTACAAGCAACACAACCTCTTTTTCCTGCTTTACATTCTTCACATACAGTTTTTACATCAGCTTCATCAGTAAATAAATTATGATAATATGCAACCATACATATATCAGGATTTCCTAAATCATCTTTTTTTATTCTATTAGGATCTGTCACAGCACTCATAACTTTTTTTGTAATTTCTTCTTCAGTATCAGATAAATAAATAGCATTTCCTAAAGATTTACCCATCTTCTCATTACCATCAAGACCTTTTATTCTTTTGCCTTCTGACAATACAATTTTAGGTTCAACTAAAACCTCTCCATAAATACTATTAAACTTTCTAACAATTTCTCTTGCTTGTTCTATTAAAGGCTCTTGATCTTCACCTGCTGGAACTAACTCACCTTCAAAAGTTGTTATATCTGCTGCTTGACTAACTGGATAACCTAAAAATCCATAAGTAACACTCTCTCCGAAAACAGCTCTTTTCTGAGCAAGTTCAGTTTTAACAGTTGGATTTCTCTCCAATCTTGCAATTGAAACCAAATTAGAATAATAAACAGTAAGCTCAGCAGTCTCAGGTATCATAGACTGTATATATATAGTAGTTTTACTAGGGTCAATGCCACAAGCTAAATAATCCATAGCAAGTTGTCTCACATTATTTCTAACCTTTTCAGGATTATTAAAATTATCAGTCAAAGCCTGAACATCAGCAATTAAAATATACATATCATACTCACCACTATTTTGCATCTCAACCCTCTTCTTCAAAGACCCAAAATAATGTCCAATATGCAATCTCCCTGTTGGTCTATCTCCTGTTAAAATTCTTTTTCTCATACTATATCCTCCATTCGTATAATATTAAATCATAAAAAATCCCCACACAAAGCAATTAGCTTTTTAAAAAATCTGCAATCAAATCATACTCACTAACCTCTACAACCTCACACTCAACAAAATTATTCAAAACACCTTCAAGTTTTCTATTTCCATCATTCTTAATATACACAACCCCATCTATCTCAGGAACATCTTGAAAACTTCTACCAACAAAATAACTTCCATCAAAAGACATATCCTCTACTAAAACAGTAATTTTCTTTCCAATTTTCTTTTCTTGGTTAGATTTTGAAATTTCCTTTTGTTCTTGCATAATTCTATTATATCTAGACTTCTTTGTATTACCATGCACTTGATTTGGCAATTTTTCAGCAGGAGTTCCCTCTTCCTTTGAATACATAAAAGCCCCTAACTTATCAAACTTAGCAAATTTTATAAATTCTTGTAATTCTTTAAAATTTTGCTCTGTTTCCCCAGGAAATCCCACAATCAAACTAGTTCTTAAAGTTACATTTGGTATTTTAATTCTTATTTTTTCTATCAAACCAGTTATCTGTTCCTTATTAGTTCTTCTATTCATCTTTTTTAACACATCATTTGAAATATGTTGAATAGGTATATCAAAATACTTTGCTATTTTAGAATTACTTGCTACAACATCTATCAACTCATCTGTAATTCCTTCGGGATAAGAATACAAAAATCTAATCCATTTTATTTCTTCTATTTTTGATAATTCCTGTAATAACTCTGCAAGTTTTGTCTCGCCATATATATCTTCCCCATATTTAGTTGTATCTTGTGCTATTACAATTAATTCTTTAATTCCTTGTTTAGCTAAACCTTTTGCCTCTTCTAATATATCCTCCATTTTTCTACTTACAAATGGACCTCTAATATATGGAATTGCACAATATGTACATTTGTTACTACAACCCTCACCTATTTTTAAATATGCAAAATTTTTACCTGTTGTTATAACTCTATTTAAAAATTCCTCTTGTTTTAGCATTGGCATTGCAGGAATTTCAGAAATTTTCTTACTTGTTTTCTTTTTTGATTTTTGAACAATATCTCTTTTTATTAAATCTTCTATCTTTTCCCAAATCTCATCATATTCATCAATTTTTAAGAACAAGTCTACTTCTGGGATTGCTTTTATCAATTCTTCATAATATCTTTGTACTAAGCACCCCATTACAATTAAATATTTACATCTTTTATTTTTATATTCTGCCATTTCTAATATTGTATTTATTGCTTCTTCTTTAGCTGATTCTATAAAACCACATGTATTTATTACTAAAATATCTGCTTTTTCTTCGTTATTTACTATATTAAATTTATGTTCTTTAAAAATACCAATTGTTGCTTCCGTATCTATTAAATTTTTGCTACATCCTAAAGATATAAAACCTACATTCATTTTACTTTAATCCCTTTCTTTTAGAATAAATATAATCCCACATAATTTTTATATTCATCCTAATTTTTATGACTACAAATATGTTTCCTTGTCAATTCCATTAATTCTAATCTAGAAAACCCTTCAACTTGTGTCTTTGTTCTATCTTTTTTTAATTCTTGCTTTAATAATTCCTCTATTTTCTGTTTATTTTCCTCATTCTTCATGTCTATATAATCAATTATTATTATTCCACCAATATCTCTTAATCTTAATTGTTTTGCAATTTCTTTTGTTGCTTCTTCATTCACTTTATATACTGTATCACTTACACTATCTTTTCCTGTATATTTTCCAGTATTTACATCTATTGCAGTTAAAGCTTCTGTTTTGTCTATTGTTATAAAACCACCACATTTTAGCCATATCTTTCTATTTTTACTTTTTTCAATTTGTTTTTCTAAATCATATGTTTTAAATATTGAATCCTCACCTTTTATAGCAACTTGTATGTTTTTATATTCAACATTTTCTTTTTTTATTCTAATTACTGTATTATAATCTATATTATCACATACAGTAATTTTTTCTATTTTTTTCTCAACTAAATCTAATAACATTTTTTCTACTATATCTTGACTTGTATATAGTATCTGTGCTTTATTTTTATTTGCATCAATATTTGTTGATATTATATCTTCCCATTTAGTCTCAATATATTTTATATCTTCTATTAATTCTTTATCTTTACCTTGTGCTGATGTTCTAATAACTGCTCCATTTCCTTCTGAAATATGTTCTTTTACTATTTTCAATAATCTTTCCTGCTCTTTTTTATCTTCGATTTTTTGTGATACTGTTATTATATTTGTGTTTGGCATTAATACTATATATTTACTTGGTAAATTTATATGTGTTGATATTCTTGCCCCTTTTTTGTCATTACTATCTTTTTTTACTTGTACTAATAATTTTTGATTTCTTTTTACAATTTCATTAATATCTTGTTTCTTGTTTTCTTTTACTCCTTCTTTCCTATCTACTTGAGGCATTATATCTTCTAAATGTATAAAACTATTTTTCTCTGTTCCTATATCCACAAAAGCAGCTTGCATTCCTTTTATTATATCTTTTACTATACCTATATAAATATTTCCTTCTTTTCTTTCGTCTTTATTTTCTTCTATATAATATTCGATTAATTTTCCATCTTCTATAAGTGCTATTTCTTTATTTTCTAATGTTCTTTTTATCATTAACTCTAGCATTTCATTTTCCTTGTATAATATATTTAGGTTTTTTTATTGGCTTTACCTATAAACCATTTTTTATATCTAAATGAAATATAATTTACATTGACATTGTTAAATTTCTATTTTCTTTTTATACAAATGTTTTAATTAAATTTATTCATTGCAATATCTATTCCATTTTTTATTATTTCTGCAACAGCCTCTTTTGCAATTTCTGTTCCTTTATCTAGCTGTTCCAATTCTTCTTTAGGAACTTTTCCTATTACATAATTTATCATATCATCTTTATGCTCAGGAGATCCAATTCCTACTCTTATTCTTGAAAATTCTTGACTTCCTAAACAACTTATTACAGATTTCATACCATTATGAGAACCAGGTCCACCTTTTTTTCTTATTTTTATTTTGCCTGGTTTTACATCTATATCATCATATATTACTATTATTTTACTTATATCAATTTTATAAAATTTTATAGCCTCTATTATGCTTTCACCACTTAAGTTCATATATGTTTGTGGTTTTAATAGAATAACTTTTTCATTTTCTATCATTCCAGTTCCATATAGTCCCTTAAATTTATTTTTATTTATTTCAATGTTATATTCTTTTGATATTTTATTAACTACATCAAATCCCATATTGTGTCTTGTATTTGAATATTCTTCTTCTGGGTTTCCTAAACCTACTATTAAGTACATTTAAAATCATTCCTTTATACATTTTTAATTTTATCTTTTTATTGAAATTCCTTTATATTTTAACTGTTTTTTGCCTTTTTTTCAAGTCTTTTATAATAAAAAACATTTACATAAGTTTAAATTTATACTTATATTACTTAAAACTAACAAAAACAAATTCAAAAAAACTGCCCTATAAATATATTTCTATATTTTAGGACAGTTTCTTTTATTTATAATTATTCTGCTGATTCTTCTGTTTCTGGAGCTTCATAAGCTTCTAATATAGCTTTTTGAATTTTCTCTCTAGTTTCAGCATTGATTGGATGAGCTATATCTTTGAATTCTCCGTTTGGAGTTTTTCTGCTTGGCATAGCTATAAATAATCCATTTTGGCTTTCGATAACTTTGATATCGTGAATTACGAATTCATTATCGAATGTTACAGAAGCAACAGCTTTCATTCTGTTCTCTGAATTTACTTTTCTTAAACGTACATCTGTTATTTGCATTTTGTGCACCTGCCTTCCTTAAGTTTTAAAAATATTTTGTACATATTAGTTATATCTTATGTACAATTATATTATTCTTCATAAAAAATCTTTTTCCTTCTTTTTTTTACAATTTTTTAAATTTTATTTAAATTAATAAAAAATCTTTTCCCTATTTAATCAAAATTTACATCTACTAATTTATTTGTAATTTTTCTTTCT
>CAJMRU010000001.1 GCA_905215845.1 uncultured bacterium | reverse complement strand
AAATACAGACAATCCTGAGAAATGGATTACAGAATACTATTCAACTGTAAATAAAATCGATATAAATTTAACTAAATAGGGAGATACAAATGGAAGAGGAAGTATTAAAAGAAACATATAATAAAATATTAAAAAGATATTACAATGGGTGTAATTATATAGAAGAGCATATAGAAGAAATAGACAATTATTTACCAGTAGTAAAAGAGTTATTAAGTAGAATAAATAAAATATTAGAAAAAATACCAAATGTTACAGAGGAGGAAATTCTTAATGGATTTAAAATCAAATAAAAAAATAGGAAATGATTTTGAAAAAGAGTATGCAAGAATATTAAAAAGTAGAGGTTATTGGGTTACATTTCTTTCTCCTAAAAAATATATTGGAAGTCAACCATGTGATTTAATCGCAATAAAAAATGATAAAGCTATATTAATAGATTGTAAAACTTGTAAAACACATTTATTTCCTATATCTAGAATAGAAGAAAATCAAAGACAAGCATTTAAGAGGTATTTAAAATGTGGAAACACAACATTTATACTAGCGATTAAGTATAATAATAAAATTTATGAAATTAATATGAAAAATATAGATTTTAAACAAAAGAATATTGAATTGGAGGGAAGGACGAATGAAGATAATAGTATCTAATAATATAAAGATACAAGATCCAGATGATGTAATTAAAAATTATGCTGAGCAAACATTGGTAATTCCTAATCCAGATTATTTAAGAAATGAAAGATTGGGATATTCAAATTATAAAACACCATTGAATTTAGTTTTTTACGAAATAAATGGAAATGAATTAATATTGCCATTTGGGTGTTTAAGAGATTTGTTTGATATGTATCCATCTAATATGTTTGAAAATAGAATTATTTTAGGAGAAAAGCTTAAATATAAAAGCAATATTGGTTTATTTGAATATCAAGAAGAAGTATGTGAAAAAGCTTTGTTAAAAAAGAATGGAATAATAGTTATGCCAGCTCGGTTCAGGAAAAACACAAACAGCATTAGAGATTATTTCAAGACTAGGTTTAAAAACATTATGGATAACACACACAATAGATTTGTTAAATCAAAGTTATAATAGAGCTAAGAACAATTTTGAAGATATAGGGTTGGGAAAAATTGCTAATGGAAAAATAGAAATAGGAACACATATTACATTTGCAACAGTGCAAACATTAAAAAGCATAGATTTACAAGCTTATGCAGATACATGGGATTGTATTATTGTAGATGAATGTCATCGAGTTTGTGGCACACCAGCAAAAGCAGGTATGTTTTATAAGGTAATCAATAAGTTAGTAGCAAGATATAAATATGGATTAACAGCAACTCCTTACAGAAATGTAAAAGGAACAGAGAAGGCAATGTTTAGTTTATTAGGAAAAACAGTAATAGAATTAGATAAAGAGGTAATAGGAGATAGAATAATACCTGCAACAATAGTAAAAGTAGGAACTAATTTTAATGAAATTCCTGAAGAATGTGAAAATGAAGATGGTACAATAAAATATCCATTACTTACAACAGCTTTATCAGAGAATCATGAAAGAAATGAAATAATATTAAAGCTATTAAATATATGTAAAAATCATTATACATTAGTATTAGCTGACAGGGTTGGGCAAATGAAATATTTACAAAAAGAATTAGGATATGGAAATGTTATAGATGGAAAGACCAAAAAGGATATTAGAGAAAATGCAATACAAGAAATACGAGAAGGAAGAGAAAGAGTTATATTTGCTACTTATGGATTAGCAAAAGAAGGACTAGATATCCCAAGATTAGACAGGCTTATCTTAGCAAGTCCACATAGAGATAAAGCAACAATTATACAATCAATTGGAAGAATAGAAAGAAAATTTGAAAATAAAATTAAGCCTATTTGCTATGATTTGGTAGATCCAATGCAATATTTTCAAAACATGTATAGAAGTAGAAAAAGTTATTATAAAAAAAATAATAATGAAATTATTGAAATAGAGGAGGTAACTAATGCAAAAGACTAAATATTATAACAAAGAACTATACGAAATAGAGAATAAAATAAAAACAGCATTTGTAATTTTAATAGTATTTATTTTAGGACTTTTTACAGGACTGTTAGTAAATAATTTAGAATTGCAAAATAAAGAAAAAGAAATAAGAGAATACCAAGTAGAGATAGACAGTCTAAAAGAAAGTATACATTTATTGGAGAAAGAGGTGTGAAGAATGGATTTAGATGATGATGAATTACAAGCGACAAGAATATTAAATGGAGCTGATACGAGAGAACATAGGATATATGCCATAAAATTTGCAGTAATGCAAAAACAAATAGACGAAAAAGACAAGAGAATAAAAGAATTAGAACAAAAGCAATCTATACTAGATAAAGTAACAGACAGATTAAAAGAATATTTAAAAGCAATTAAAAGAGATGGTATATATGGATACGACAAAGAAATTAACGAAATATTAAATATTATAGAAGGAGAATAATAATGGTAGGTTATTGTATTTTTTTTCAATGCTTTTGTGACGATTATTAACAAATAGAAAAAGAACAAGATGAAACTGTATTTGTCAAGATTGCGAATGGTATGAAAAATAAAGCTAATACTAACATACAGAGGTGTTAGCATTGACAGACAAAGAAATAATCCAAAAATGGAAACAAGGACTAAGTAAAAACAACTTAGCAAAGATATATAAAAGAGAATACAATATGCAAGTAAGAAATATAAGAAGCAGACCAAGACACAGACACGATGGGAAATTTTTAACGAATTACGAAAGCTTAGCACATATAGAAGAAGTAATATATAAATATTTGCAGGAAAGAAGGTAGAGAAATGAAAGCAAATAAATTATTTGAACAAATATACAGTGGGCAAATAAAAGAAAATACAAAAATAAGTGTAATAGATGAATTAACAGGAGACTATATAACGGAAATAGAATACAAGAATAAAAAATTAAATTGGAAGTCTGGAGTATTTGATACAAGTTTTCTTTGCAATATACATATAGAATTTGAAACAATAGAAGAAAAAACAGAAGCAATATCTGAACTAAGAATAGCAGGAATAACAGTAGAGGAAATGGAAAACAAAATGGAACTAAGAGAAGTTTTAAATGAAAGTTTCTATGATATTTTAAACAAGACAAACGAAATAATATTAGCAGTAAATAGAATAAATAAAAAAAGAGAGGAAAAATAGTATGGGAGAAGAAGAAATGATAAAATATATCTATAAAGAAGTATGTATATATAAAGATTCTTTAGAAAGAGCAAAAGATATATTAATAACTGAAAATAAAATGTTAAAACAGCAAAATGAAATGTTAATACAAATACTTAACAAAGAAAGTAAGTGATAAAAAATGATACTAGAAGAAACACAAGATAATAAAGATGCATTAATAATATTAATGATACAAGAAAGAGATAAACAAATAAAACTACTAGAAATAGAAAATGCAAATTTAAAGAAATTATTACTAAAACAATTAGAAGAAAACAGACATTTAATAAAAATAGTCAAAGAATTAAAATATAAAAGATATGGAGGTACAAATGAATAAAAGTGACCTAATAGAATTATTAAAGACATATAAAGAGAACAAAGCTAAATTAAATATAAAATTAAAAGAGTTAAAAGTAGCTAGAATAAAACTGAAATCTTTAGAAGAAACAGAGACAAGTTTAACAACAACATATGGAGTAAATCAAGACATACATAGCAAAAATCAGATTAGTAACAAAGTTTTAAGCAAAATAGAAGAAAAAGAAAGTAAAGCAGAACAATTAGAAGAGGAAATAGAAGAATTAGAAAAAACAGTAAGAGAACTAAGAGAAAAAGTGGAAGCAGTAGATGATAGACTTATAGGACTTAAATACAAAGAAAGAGAAATATTAACAGCATACTATGTAGAAGGAAGAACAGCAGAAGAAATAGGGAACAAATTATATTTCCAATTATTTAATCAAACTAGAAGTGATAGACATATACAAAGAATAATAGAAAAAGCAACAAACAAAATGTTAAAATTATAAGGAGGGAATATGAAGGATTTAAAAATATTTACTGAAAATATAGAAGATCAAGCAATAAAACAAATAGACTTATTGCTAGAACAAGAGCCATTTAGAAATTGCAAAGTAAGAATAATGCCAGATGTTCACGCAGGAAAAGGCTGTGTAATAGGTTTTACGGCAGATTTAGGAGATAAAGTAATACCAAATATAGTTGGCGTAGATATAGGTTGTGGAATGTTATGTGTAGAATTAGGAAACATAGAAATAGACCTAGAAAAATTAGATAAAGTAATAAATAAATATATTCCAGCAGGAAGAAATATAAGAGAACATAATTCAATGAATTTTGAAATAATAAATCAATTATATTGTTTAAGAGAATTAAAAGAAACAAAGAAATTTAATAGAGCAATAGGAACACTAGGCGGAGGAAATCACTTTATAGAACTAGATATAGATGATGAAAATAATAAATATCTAGTAATCCATACAGGGAGCAGGAATTTAGGAAAACAAGTAGCAGACTATTATCAAAATTTAGCAATTCAATTATGTTCTGGCAAAGAAGAAATGTTTAAAAGAAAAGAAGAAATAATAAAAACATATAAAGAGCAAGGAAGAAAATTAGAAATACAAAAAGCATTAAAACAGTTAGAAACGGAATACAAACAAAACAAACCAGAGTTACCAAATGAACTATGTTATTTAACAGGAAAATATAGAGAAATGTATTTACATGATATGAAAATATGTCAAGAATATGCAACAGAAAATAGAAACAAAATAGCACAACAAATATTATCAAAGTTGATAGATACAGGAATAATAGTTTTTCCATATTTTCACACAATACACAATTATATATCGTTTGAAGATAATATAGTTCGTAAAGGTGCTATATCAGCTAAAAAAGGAGAAAAAGTTTTAATTCCAATAAATATGAGAGATGGAAGTATAATAGCAGTAGGAAAAGGTAATACAGACTGGAATAATTCAGCACCACATGGAGCAGGAAGACTAATGTCAAGACATAAAGCAAAAGAGATGTTTAAACTACAAGAGTTTAAAGAAAGTATGAAAGATATATATTCAACAAGCGTTGTAGAAGATACAATAGATGAAGCACCATTTTGCTATAAGCCTATGCAAGAAATAATAGATAATATACAAGATACAGTGGAAATACAGAAAATAATAAAACCTATATATAATTTTAAAGCAAAAAACTAAAATGTCGTTAAAATGTCGTAAATATGTCGTAGTATTATACAAAAATATATAGTATAATAACAATAGTAAAAATGTCGGAAGACAAAAAAGCACCCTAATTTATTTAATTAAAAAAGAAGAGTAGATGTTAATTTAATGTCTGCTCTTTTGTCAATGACACCAAAAGTGTCTCAGGTTGGTTTGATTCCAGCATTATACCAACCTACACAAATTACCTATCTGCCAAGAGTAGAAAAGGTTTCTGGAAATGTACTGCCCAGAGGCAAATAGCCTTTGCATACTAGTTGGCAATAGTGCAATTCCTGTAATATGGTAACCTAATCCAAAAAGTTTGGAGCATTCCTGCTAAGAATTGCGTACCTAACAAGGTATATGGTGCAAGTCCATAGGTTATCGCCAATTATAAAATAAAGGAGATTTAAAAAAATGAAAAGAAAGTGGACTAAAGAAAGTGCAGAAAGATATATAAAAACAGCTAAAGAAAAAGGATTAAAATATTGGAGTGCAAAAGATTTCTTAAGAAACCATAAAACAATGCATTCTATAATTTAGGAGAAGAAATATGGAAAACATATATGAAACATATGCAAGAATAATATGTGCAAATTGTAAAAATAAAAAAGAATGTCAAGAAGAGCTAAGACGAAGAATGGATAATACTATAAAATGTGATAAATATGAAAGAGAAAGCAAAAACGAAGGCTACAAAAAGCAAAAGCAGATAACTGCTAAAAGAAATAAGAGTTTAATGAAAGGGATATATTGATGAAGTTTAAAATCAACAATAGAGAATGGAGTATTGCAGAAATAACGCAAGAGGAAATTAAAATAAAACAAAATCAAAGAAGAGCAAATGAAGAAGAAAACATTAAGAGCCTAGATACAAGATATTATGGGATTACATATACAGATATACAAAAAATATATATAGATAAAGATTTACCAATAGACAGAAAGAAAGCTACATTGATTCACGAATTAACACATTGTTATATAGTAAATTATATAACACATTTAGACAAAGAATATACAGAAGAGGATGTAGCAGATATCGTATCAAATTCACATGAAATCATACATGAAATTATAGAAGAATATTTTAAGGAGAAAATACAATGTTAACAATTATACTAGGAATAATATTAAGTCCAATAGCATTAATATCAGCATTATGTAGTTTATGGATAACTATTGGAATTATATATTGCATAATAAAAGGAATTGCAAAAGCAATAAAAAAAATTTATGAGAAAGAGAATGATAAGAATGACAAATAAAGTAGGAAGACCTAAAGCATATAAAAGTGTAAAACAGATGCAAGAAAAGATAGATAAATATTTTAATGATTGTGAATCTAATAATGAACCGTATACAGTAACAGGACTATGTATAGCATTAGATATATGTAGAGATACATTGTTAGAATATGCTAAAGATAAGCAATTTTCCGACACTATAAAAAAAGCCAAATTAAGAGTTGAAAATTATCTAGAAAAACATCTAATAACAGACAGTGCAACAACAGGAATAATATTTAATCTGAAAAATAACTTTGGTTGGTCTGATAAACAACAAATAGAACATAGTGGAAAAATAAACAATCCATTTGAAGGAATGACAACAGAAGAATTAAGGCAGTTGATAGAAGATGATAAACAATAAAATTAAAGAAGAATTAAAAAGACAAGCACGACTAGAATTAGCTAGGCGTGATTTTTTTGAATATTGCAAACTTACTGCTAGTGATTTTTATAAAGAAGATAGAATGTTCTTAAAAAATATGTGCAATGAATTACAAGATTTCTATGAAAGCCAAAAGCCAGAAGACAAAATAATGGTAATAAATGTACCACCAAGACATGGGAAATCAAGAACAGCAGGAAAGTTGGTAGAATGGGTATTTGGGAATAATAGAAACGAAAAAGTAATGACTGGTTCTTACAATGAAACTTTATCAGGAACATTTGCAAAATCGGTAAGAGATACAATAGCATCAGAGAAGACAGAAGGGGTAATTGTATATAATGATATATTTCCTAATACAAAAATAAAATACGGAGAAGCTAGTGCAAATAAATGGGCATTAGAAGGAAGTAATCAAGCAAATTATTTAGCAACATCTCCAACAGGAACTGCGACAGGATTTGGATGTACTCTAATGATAATAGATGACTTAATTAAAAATGTTCAAGAGGCATATAACGAAACAGTATTGCAGAAACAAATAGATTGGTTTAATAATACAATGTTATCAAGAACAGAAACAGGTTTTAAACTAATCATAATAATGACAAGATGGGCAAGTAATGATTTAGCAGGATATATATTAGAAAATTTTGATAATGTAAGACACATTAATTATCAAGCAGTCCAAAAAGATGGTTCAATGTTATGTGACAAAATATTAAATAAAGAAGATTATAATCTAAAAACTAAGAATATGAACAAAGACATTGTATATGCTAATTATCAACAAGAGCCAATAGATATAAAGAATAGATTATACAGTAGTTTTAAAATATATGATAAATTACCACCAGCACATTACATTATGAATTATACAGATACAGCAGACGAAGGAGAGGATTATTTATGTTCAATAGATTATCAAATGTATAATAATTCATATTACATATTAGATGTTATATATACACAAGAATCTATGGAAATAACAGAACCAGCAGTTGCAAAAATGCTTACTAAGGATAAAGTAGGGTATGCAAATATTGAAAGTAACAATGGTGGTAGAGGTTTTTCAAGAAATGTAAAAGAAGAATTAAAGAAACTGAAGAATTATCATACTAAGATAAATCCTTTTCATCAAAGCGAAAATAAAGTTGCTAGAATATTAAGTAACTCAACAGCAGTTATGAATAATATTTATTTTCCAATTAACTGGGAAGATAGATGGCCAGAATTTGCCAAACATTTAAAACATTATTTAAGAAGTGGAAAAAATGAACATGACGATGCAGAAGATTGCTTAACAGGAGTATACGAGCATCCAAGACCAAATACAATTCAGTTTGGATATAACAGTATTATATGAGGAGAAAAAAAGATGGGTATAGTAGAAAGAATACAATATCAGAAAGAATTTTTAAAAGAAGAAGAGCTAGACAAGAACATAAATATATTATGGGGGAAAGTATTACCAATATTTATGCATAGAAAATATTTATATGATAGATTTACTAGGAAGAATGACACAAACGATGTTGTTGTGGCATTAGAATATTATATAAGTATAATAGCAAGTGGATATTTTGGTGGAAAAGAACCTCAATACAAAGTGAAAAAAGTTAATGAAACACAAAAAAACATATTAAAAAAGATATTTAATAAAATATTTGGAGAAAAAAACAATCCAGATGAATTTCAAACTATCATTGATTATATTACAAAATATAATGACAATGGTAGTTTTTTCTATGATTGTGTGAAAGACTATGTAAATACTGGTGCTTGTTATGGTTTAGTATACGAAAACAACGATAACGAACAAGTATATGCACATACTTCTAGTTTAAATACAATAGCTATTTGGAATTATGAAGTACCAGCAAAGAAAATTGGATTATTAAGAGCTTGGTTTGAAAATACTGAATCAGGAGGAATAGAAACACATTTAGAAATAATAACAGAAAATTATAAAAAACAATATGTTGATGGAAAAGATAAAAAAGAAATAAAACAGAATGCTGAATATGAATTTAAAGAAGTTGAAAATAGCAAGAAAGAAATATATTGGAACGATTTACCTTGTTTTGCAGTAGAAAATCCTGATGGACTTGCATTTTTTGAAAATGTAATAACATTAATAAAAAAACACGAACAAATAATAAAAAATAATGCAAACATATTTCAATATAATGATAATGCGAAACTAAAAATAACAGGATATGAACCACGAAATGATAGTCTTATTGAAGCTATGGACGAAAAGGGAGAAATAAAGTTAGATAACACAGGAGAACCAATAATGATTCCTAATCCTAAAAGACAAAAAGAAGATGAAGTTATTTTGGGTGCAAAAGTATTTTATACTCCAGATAAGTCTGGGGATATTGGCTGGGGAATAAAAGATATAAACGATACAGCCTCTGAAAATCACAAAAAAACTTGTTTAGATATGGCGTTAATGATAAGTGGTGTACCAAATGTTACAGACCAAGGATTTACAAATGCAGATAATTCAAGTGCATTAGAGAAAAAGTTTTTTCCGTTAGAACAAGTATTGCAACAAGCAGACCACCTGTTTAAGGCAGAATTGTTAAGAATGTGGAGAATGATTACAGATAGAATAAATATAAAGAAAAGCAAACGATATGATTTTAGAGATATAGAAGTAATACTTACAAGAAATTTACCAACAGATACAGAAAGTGTTGTTAATGCTTGGCTTAAGTTAAGAGGATTATTATCAGACAAAACAGTAATAGACCATTTACCATACGACCTAGACAGTGAGGCTGAACTTACAGAAGTAGATAGTCAAAACGAGGCTAATATGCAAAAAAATTTAGAAAATATACAAAATATAGAACAAAAACCGATAGATTCATCATTTGAAAAAAAGAAAACAAAAATGAATGAAGAAGTTAATTATAATCAAAAAGAACAGACGGACATTATAAAGAAGTGAGGTGTTGTAAATGGATAATTGGCAATACCATAACGGAAAAATGAAAGAGCTTAAACAATTATATTTAAAAACAAGCAAACAAACACAAAATAGATTACAAGAAATAATAGATACTTTTAAATTTGATTTTGATACTTTATATAATGTAGCAGATAATAAAACTAAAAATAGAGCGAACACATACATAGAAGAATGGAAAGATAGAAGAATATTAACAGGATACTTTGGCATATTAGCTAAAAATATTTACAATAGAACAAGAGTAAAGAATAGCGAAATATTAGAATTACTTATATATGGTGCTTATATAGAAGAACGAAACAGGATACAAGAGCAAGAATTAAATATAATGTATGATGATGCAAATTATTATTATCAAGAAGGAGAACAAGAAGTAAATAATATATTATCTAAAAAAGAAAGAAAACCAATAAATACATTAGAATGGGCTTTGTTTTTATCCTTACTAGACACACCTAATACAAAAGGATATATATTTGAACAATATATACAAGCAACAATACAATTCAATGCACAACAAATATACAGACAGATGACAATTGATTTACAACAACAAAAGCAACCTGACATAACAAATGATATATACCAGAATTTAATTAAACGACAAAACGATTCTAAGCTGAATATAAATGGAGATAAAATATCAGGAGATATAGATGCACAATTAATAGGATTAAATAACCTTGCTAAAGTAGAAGGAATAAAGGAAGTAGATAGTGAAGCAAAAGTTAGATTTATTGCTACAATAGATGGCAATGAAACAGATATGTGTCATAGTTTAGATGGTCAGTTATTTTATATAAATAAAGAAAATGAATTTAATAGATACTATGGTGAGACACAAAAAGACCTAAAAATAGAAAAAATAAAATGTAAAGGACTTGTCTTGGGTTTAAATTTGCCACCAATTTCACATCACTTTCATTGGTGCAGAAGTACAATCGTTTATCAAGCACCTAAAACAAGTACGAAAGTAGAACAAGAAGAAAAATATAATTTATTTGACAAAGCATATGAAAGAAGAATAGAAAAATTAAATTTAGAACAATTAAATATAAGACATATAGATAAGAAAACATTGAGTGATATATTGAAAAATATGAAAAAAGTATATAAAGATTTTCCACAGATAGAAGGAAAAATAAAAGAAATAAACGAAATAAGACATCCCTACGGAGGTATGAATATAACTCCACAAGAAGATGGGACTTATATAATGGAAATAAACAGAAACATTTTTAACGACAAAGTGAAAGCTAAAGAAATGTATAATAAAGACTTAAAAAGGAAATTTCATCCTAAAAATAGTAGTTATAAAGATATGGGAATACATGAGGCAGGGCATATGGTATTAAATGAAATATTAAGAAAAAAACATAGTAATATAAATGCGTTAGCAACAGACTGGAATAATAATATTACTTCTACAAGAATATTGAATCAAGCCTTAAAAAAATGTAAAATAAATGGTATAATAAACAGAAGAAAAGCAATAATGAATATTTCAAATTATGCAATAGAAAAAGATGCTTCTGAAACTATAGCCGAGGCGTTTGTTGATTATTATGTGAATAAAAACAAATCAACAAATTTGAGTAAAGCTATAGTAACTATTATGAAAGGAATGATATGAAAAAATGATACCTATAGTACATCCTTGGACAGAATGGCAAGAAATAGATGCAAAATCAGATGATTTATTTGCATGGAAATGGAAAAATAATACACCAGAAGAAATAATAAAAGAGTATGAAGAATGGAAACAATATTACGATAAAACAATGAAATTCCAAATATAATAATTAGTTATTAAAATTTTATAATTATAAATGAAGGCACAAATATGTGTCTTTTTTTAATGCCGTTTTTCTTGTAGTTAGGCTTAATAAAACAAACAAAATAAAAATGTAACTGTTGGGCTAGAAATAGAACAATTGGGACAAGGAGGAAAAACATGGAAGATAAAAAAAGAGATGTAACTGTTGGGGGAGAAAATCCAACTACTGGGACACAAACAGAAAATAATAAGCAAGAAGATGGTAAGATTTTGAGTTTTGATGAATTACTTAATACACATAAAGAATATCAATCAGCTCATGACAAAAAAATTAGAGAGGCAGTAGAAACAGCTATAACTAACTGGAAAGAAACTATGAATAATGAAAAAACAGAAGCTGAAAAACTTGCCAAAATGAACAAAGAACAAAAACTTGAATATCAAGCTCAAAAATCTGAAAAAGAAAAACTTGAAGCATTAGCTAGACTAAATGCTTATGAATTAAAAGAACAAGCATTAGGAATAGCAAATGAAAAAGGTTTAGATGTATCTTTATTAAATTTCTTTGATTTTAGTACAGCTAAAGCTGATGAATTAAATGCAAAAATAGATGAAATATCTAATGCGTTTAATAAAGCAGTAGAAAAAGCAGTAAACAACAGATTAAAGGAAGATACACCTATTGCAAAAACAGGTATTGAAAAAATAAAAGAAAAAAATATATCTAGAGCAAGTTATTAATTTTAAAGGAGGAAAAAAATATGAAAAGTGAACAAATTACACAAGAAGCATTAAACATAATGTTACAAGATGGTGAAACAAAGGATAATTTAAAACAAGTTTTAAGTGGAGTATTAGAAAATGTATCTGCAAGAGCAATATCAGAACAAATTAAAGCAAAAAATGGCTCAGGAACTCCAGAAGGGGGAGTAATTGAATACAAAAGATTTGCAAATGCAGAATTAAAAGACAAAGGAACAGCAAGAAAACAAGGAAAAGGAGACCCAGTAAAATCAAAACCAGTAAAAGTATACATAGATACTGATAAAGAAATTGTTGAAGAATTACAAGGAAAAGATGTTAAGTTGTATGGTATTGACGGAATGGCAGAGAGAAGAAAATCAAATCATCAATCTGCTATAATTAGGTATTTAGACAGAGAGTTTTTTGCAAAAGTATTAGAAGGAACTAAGGTAGAAGTTAAGGCTAATGTGCAAGACACAATAGATGATTTATTAGAAAGAGCTAGAACATTGCAAAATGAATTTATTGATGGAATAGAATCAGATTTATTAGTAATAGTTGTAGACAGTAAATATAGAAAAGGAATGAAAAAAATCTTAGATGAATTACCAAATGGAACAGACCCTAAAGAACAAGCAATAGGTATGTATGATTCAGTAAGAGTATATGAATCAAATAGAATGCCTAAAGGAGTTAGATGTGTAGTTATGATGGATGGAGCAATAGCACAACCTTACTATGTGTCTGAATATTCTGCTGAGAAAGTTCCTTTTGACGATGCAGTTGCATTAGAAGACTTTTTATTCAAGGGAACTAAGGCGTTAATGGAAGATACTATTTTTTATGTTGAAGATGATTCTTCAACAAAACTTGAAAGTTTAACAGTAAAATCTGAAGCAGGGCAAGCACAAGGAAATACAAAAATTACTGTAACTCCAACAAAAGCAGAAGGAAATAGTTACAAATATAAAGTGGCATCTAATCCAACTATCCCTACATATGACCAAGTATGCACGAGTGGATATACAAATTGGAATGGTACAGATGAAATAACTGCTACAACAGGACAAAAAATAGTAATTGTAGAAGTAGATTCTGATAATAAAGCTAAAAAAGGTGGACAAGCAACTGTGACATCAAAAGCTTAATAAAATAGGAGGCAATAGAATGACAAATACTAAAAATATAGACAAAATCATAGCTGATTTAGGAGCTAATTACAAAAAAGAGGATAAAGAGGTTTTAGAAGAAATATTAGTAGAAGTTACTTCTATCGCCTCTGATATTTCTAATAAACAAAAAGAAGAAAAGTTATTTCCATATATTAAAAGAGCAGTAAAATCTGAATATTTGGCTAGAGGAACAGAAGGACTAACTTCTCGAACAGAGGGAAGCATGTCAAGTTCTTTTGAAAATATTATAGATACATTAAGAAACAATATTATTAAATCTGGATTAAGGAGGATTAAATAATGTTGTTGAAAGATTTAACTAAAGTATATATTTCAGGATATGAAGAAGTAAAAAATCATAGTGAAAAAACAAAAAAATGGAAATATAAAGGAATAGCATATTTGAATTTACAACAAGATGTCAATGAATTAGATAGAAAACCTACAGGAGAAGTAGATTATAGTATAGAAAATGCAAGAACTGATATGAAATATGATATAAGAAAAGGAAATGGAATATCATTAACAGATATATCAAAGCTGGAAGATTTTATACCAGATTACATAGTAACAGATTGCCCTAAGATAGGAAGAACTACTTTATATAAATTGGAGAAAAACAATGAAAATTAATCTAAAAGTAAAAGGCATAGATGATTTAGATAAAAAGATAAACAATATATGTCAACAATTACCTAACACATCAAAAAATAGTTTAGAAGAAGGATTAAAAAATATAACTAGTTATGCTATAAGACTAAGAAGAGGAAATAAAACAGATGGAATATTAGTAGAAATGATAAAAGCAGATACTAAGGAAATAAAAGGACGAATATATACCGACCAAGAAAAATTTCCATATAGTTGGTTTGAACATTTTGGAACTGGAAGATATGCCGAATTACCTCATGTTGGTACATCTAAACATTTCATTGAGAGTGGATATGAAGAATGGTATATACCAGTAAATAAAGTAGACAGAGAATTACATTATCCTATTATAAATATACAAGGACAAGACTTTTATTTGGCACATGGAGTAGAAGCTAATCCATTTTTACAAAAAGCAGAATTTGAAATGCGAGGAGATACTTTAGATACTGTTCAAGATGGAATATATACAATGCTGAGGGAGGTATGTAAATGATAGAATTAACAACAAGACAATTTTCTGATTTGATTTCTGATAAATTAGAAGAACTAGAAGAAGAAACTAGCTTAGAAAATCCTACAACTGAAAGCAAATTTCCGTGTAGGACTATCAACACGCCTCTAGAAAGAATATTAAAAACTAGAGATGCAATACCGATAGCGAAGCAATTTCAAATTACAATTTCTTGTTGGAATAAAACACAAAGAACGACTATGGAAATGGCAAGTAAAACTGATGAGAAATTAAGAAAATACAATTTAATTAGGACTTCTACAAGTCCAATAACATTTGATAGAATAATACAAAAATATAGAATAATAACAACATATGAAGTCCGTTGGAATGGACTAACGAACTCTTTTGAAGTTATAAGATAGGAGGAATTGGAATGGAACAAGAAACACCAAACGTATCAACTTTAACAAAAGTATATTACGCAACAGATAAACAAGGTTCTGACAAAAAACAAGTAATGTTTACAGAGGAGATACCACCATTAGAAGAAGCACCAGAACAAATAACAGCTCAAGTTTTAGATTTGGATTATGAATTAGCACAACCAGGTATTAGAAAAGCAGGTTCAATCGAACTGCTTGTATTATATACACATAAACAACATAAAGAATTAAATGCATTAGATAAAAACAAGGATTATTACTGGTTTTTCGAATTACCACAAGCTACTGCACCTGAAAGTGGAAAAGCATTAGTAAGATATCTAAAAGGAAAAATGAGACTTACAATGGATACAATATCAGTAGGAGAATTTTTAAAAGACAAATTAACTATATATAAAAACTCAGAGGTAACAGAGAGTGAAGGCTTTCCCACAGAATAGTCCTGTTGAAAGTGTCGCAACAAGACGAGTTAAAAAGACACTAAAGGGAACAGATTGATGTTCCCTTTTAAATAATATTACGGAGGAATTAAAATGGTTTTAGAAACTAAAAATAAAAAAATAGAATTAATATTTACAACAAGAAAAATAGTAAATATATCAAACATCTTAAAATCTAAAAATTTTGAAGATTTATATTTTAAAGCAGTAAATGAAAATGATATAGATGCATTATCAAAAATAATTTATGTATTTGCAGAAGATGAAGTAGGATTAAAATCTTTTAAAAGCAGTGAAGAAGTATATGATTTTATAGACGAATATAAAGCAGAGCAAAAGAAAACATATCAAGAAATTTTTGAAGAATTGGCAGGTGCAATAAACGAAGAGGGTTTTTTCAAAACAAAAATGAACAAAAAACAATTACAAGAGAAGTTATCAAATCCTTTATCAGGAGTGAATATGAACGAACTAATAAAAGGTTCAGCAGAGAAAGCAATGAGCAAAATAGCAGAAGAGGAAGTATTCAGAGGATACAAGGGCTAGAAGATATAATAAAAAAGATACAAAATGCCAAAACTCTAAGAGATGCTATTCTTTGTTTAGAGCCTTTGGCATATTACTTTAATTTAACACCAAATGAATTTTGGAATGGAAGATATAAAGAAATATATTTATACTGTGAAATTAATATAATAAAAATGCAAGAAGACTTTAAACAAAAAATAATATTAAATGATGCTACAACAGATAAATTAATCCAAGCAGATAGTATGAATAAAAATGCTAAAATTGTACCATTAAGAAAAATGTTTGATAAAATATTCTCAAAAAAATAGAAGTTTCGACAATGTTCGACATACTTTTAAAATTAAGAGTGGTATACTTCTTTCAAATAAAATAAAAGGAGGAATAAAAAAGATGGCAAATAATGAACAAACAGAAAAAAGTGGTTTATGCACTGCTGGATTAGTATTAGGAATAATAGGAGTATGTACTTCATTTGTTCCTATAATAAACAATTTATCATTTATTATGGGAGTATTAGCAGTTATTTTTGGGCTTGTATCCATAAAAAAAGCAGGAAAAGGAAAAATGATTGCAACTATAGTATTAGGAGTGTTAGCTATAATGATAACATTAAATGCACAAAAAACTTTATCAGATTCACTAAATGATATAAGCAAAGATTTAGATACTGCTACAGGGAAAAATACTGAACAAGTTTTAGGAACAAGTGTAGATGTTGTTTTAGGTAATTTTGAAGTAACAAAAAAACAATATGGCATAAATGAAACAAAACTACCAGTAAAAGTTACAAATAAAACTACTGCAACAAAATCTTTCAGCATACAAATAGAAGCAGTAAGCCAAGATGGTACAAGAATAACAACAGATTATATTTATGCTAATAACTTAACAGCAGGACAAAGTCAAGAATTTAAAGTTTTTGAATATGTTCAAAGTGAAATTTTAGAAAAGATGAAAAATGCAAAATTTAATATAGTTGAAGTTTCAATGCATTAAAGAACAAAGCACTTACAGAAATGTAGGTGTTTTTATTTTGCCTCAAAATCTAATACAAAAAAAGAATGGAGGTGGACGCATGACTATAGAAGAATTAGAAATAATAGTATCTGTAAAAATAGCAGAAGCAATAAAAGAATTTAAAAAAATTGTTCCAGCAATCAAGCAAACTGTGCAAAAAGCACAAGAAAGTTTTGAACAAATGGATACTACAAAGATGAAGAAAAATATAAATCAAGCAGTACAACAGATAAAAAAGAAAATGCAAGATTTGAAGAAATCTAATGAAAATAATCAAATTAAATTAAAAGTAAATAATAAAGATGCACAAAAACAAATAAGTCAAATTCAAAAGCAAATAGATAGTCTTAATGAAAAAATAAATTCACGACAAATGAAATTAAATACAATAACACCTAGATTAGATGAAATAACAGCACAAACAACAAGAGAAGTAACTCCTCAAGGTGTTAGTCCAGATAATCCAGCAATACAAAAGACGGTAAGTAATAGTTTAAACAGCAATAAAGAATATACTAATTTGTTAGCACAAGAATCAAAAATGACACAAGAAATTGCAATGTATAACAATCAACTAACTATTGCTAAAAATAAAATGGCTCAATTGAAAACTGAAACAAATAATACAGCTACTAGTCAAAATAAATTGACTAGTTTTTTTAATGGTTTTGGCTCTAAAATTAAACAAGCAGTAAGTAACTCAAAAGGAATATCAAACAATTTAAAAGAACTCCCTAAGATAACAAATAAAATTAATTTTAACGGATTAAATAAAGGGATGAAGAAAGGCATAGGTCATGTATTTAGATATGCAGGAGCATTACTTTCCCTTGAAAGTATTTATGGATTATTAAGTAGTTCAGCAAATGCATGGTTAAGTAGTCAAAATGCAGGAGCACAACAACTAAATGCCAATATAGAATATATGAAGTATGCTATGGGAAGTGCATTAGCACCAGTAATTCAATTTGTCACAAATTTAGTATATCAATTAATGAAAACAGTTCAGTCAGTAGTTTATGCTTTAACAGGAGTAAATATATTTGCAAATGCAGGAGCAAAAGCATATTCTAACATGGCAAATAGTGCAAAAAAAGCCTCAAAAGAAAGTAAACAACTTGCAGGAGTACATGATGAAATAAACAATATTCAAGAAACTAACCCAGAAGGAGGAGGCTCAGGAGCAGGAAGTATAAGTCCTAATTTTGATTTGTCAGAAGTAGAAGGAATTACAAGCAATATAATTGATGCCATTAAAAATGGTAACTGGTATGAAGTAGGAGAAATATTAGGAAATAAGCTAAACGAAGCTATGAATAATATAGACTGGGGGAAAATTCAAAGCACAGCTAAAAATATAGGAACACAAATAGCTAAATTCTTAAATGGTTTTATAGATACAACAAATTGGAGCGAAGTAGGAAATACATTTGCACAAGGATTAAATACAGTAATATATTTTGGGTATAGCTTTGTAACAACATTTAATTGGACTAAATTTGGTATAGCGATTAGTGATAGTATAAATGGTTTCTTTAAGAATATTGACTGGAAAACAGCAGGTCAAACATTAAGCGAAGGAATAAAAGGAGCAATAGAAACATTAAAGACAGCAATTAGTGAAACTGACTGGGTAGCAGTTGGCGAAAGTATAGCAGAATTTATACTTAACATAGACTGGTATGGAATATTAACAGGTTTAGGAGATGTATTATCAGAAGCTTTAATAGGAATATTTCAATTAGCATGGGGGATATTCTCTGGTGGAGCTAACTCTGATATAAAATTGAGCTGGGATGGAATGTGGAAGTCATTAAATCAAACCACAGATATTTCAATGGGAATACAAGATAACTTGATAAAATCAGGAATGATAAAACTATTAGAATCATTAGGGCTTAGTCAAGACGAAGCAAATTATGTTTGGGACAATAAATGGAGAATAGCAGGAGATTTATTAAAGCAAAAATGGGAAGAATTTAAAAGTACTGTAAGAGAAAAAATAAATCGTATCAAAGAAATAATATCTAATACAATGGATATAATTAAAAATACTTGGAACAATATTTGGAACACTATAAAAAATATTGCCTCAAATATATGGAATGGTATAACAACAACAATAAGCAATGTAATAAATGGAATAAAAAATACAATACAGAATGTGTTAAATACAATAAGTTCTATTTGGAGTAATATATGGAATGGTATGAAAAATACAGTTACAAATATATTTAATGGCATTTGGAACACTATAAGGAACATAATTAATTCAATATTAGGTGGAATTGAAGGAATGGCTAATGGTATTGTAAGAGGTATAAACAAAGTAATAGATGTATTAAATAATTTACAAGTGCATATTCCTGACTGGATACCACTTTTCGGAGGAAAAAATATAGGATTCCATATTAATCATATGGGAACAGTTTCATTGCCACGACTTGCAAAAGGTGGGGTATTATATGAAGAAAGAGCCTTTATTGGTGGAGAATATAGTGGAGCTAGAACTAATCCTGAAATTGTAACGCCTCAAAATATAATGAGAGAAACAATGGAAGATGTAATTTCTAATTATGGTGGCAACAATGACAGGCCAATATATTTAACTGTAAATGTAGGCAACAAAAAAATAGGACAAATACTATTAGATGATTTAAAAGAGAAAAAGAGAAGAACAGGAGAAGGGATAGAAGCTTTAGTAGGAGGATAAAATATGTTATGGAAAGTAGATGGAGTAGTACAAAAAACTCCAAGTACATATAAAGACAATATAGAAGATACAGATAACGATAGTTATACTAGTAAAGTAACAGGTGCATTAATAGACAACCCAATAGCAGTAGGAATGTTAAAGCTAGAAATGAGTTGGGACTATTTAACAGAAGAGGAAGCAGAAAAGTTGTTGCAACTTACATATAGAAATCCTCTTATAATTACTGTAAAATGTCCAGCTGTTAAAGGTGGGATGTTAGAAAATGCTAAATTTAGAGTAAGTAAAAGAACAAGCGAAATGCATTTAACAGGAAATGATGAAGACACTTCCAAATCTAAATGGAAGGTGTCTTTTAATTTAATGCAAAAAGAATTAACAGAACAGCAGAAACAAACTGTATTAAATGCAGGAGGTTAGAAATGTATAATACAAGTCAAAAATGGAAAGAAAATATATATAAAAATGTTCAAAATATTTTAAATATATACATTGATGGAGTTTTGATAAACCCCGACTACATACTTGATTTTAAAGTAGGACAAACATTATTTGATGAAGAATTAAAATTAGGTAGTGTAAGTAGCAAGTATATAGAATTTAAAATATATAAAGATAAAGTATACAAAGATATGAAAACCGTCAAAGTAGATTATGGAATACTAATAAACCATGGGCTAACTGTTGCAGAAGTAAATAAAATGCTAGTAGGAACTTTAAATGGGATAAAGGTAAAAAGCTTATCTAAAAACAATAAAAGTTTTGAAATATTACCAATCGGAATATTCAATATAGACGATTTTGAAGATAATGATGACAATACATTAACAATAAAATGTATTGATAATATGTCTAAGTTTGAGTTTAAATACGATGGAAGTAAATTAACATATCCAGTAACTTTATTAGATGTATTGAGAGACATATGCAAAAAAGCAGGAGTAGAATTACGGCTCTACTTCTTTTCTTAATTCTGATAAGGAAATATCTGTGTATGATAACACAGTAACTGCAAGACAATATTTAAGCTATATATCTGAAAGTGCGGGAGGGTTTGCTTTTATAGGCAGAGATGGAAAGCTGTATATAAGAAAAATATACCAAGATGAACAAACTATTCCATTAGAATTATTTGCTAGTTATAAATGGGGAGAACAATATAAAATTACAAAAGTAAATTATGAAAATGGAATAGAAAGTTTTAAATTCGGAGACGAAACAGGCAATACTTTATGGATAAATCAAGAAAATATGTATATTGTAGATGAACAACAAGTAAAAGCTATATATGACAATTTAAAAGATTTGACTGCTAATAGTTTTAAAGGAAAAACAATAATAGATCCAGCTTTAGATGTTGGAGATAAGATAATTGTTGATGGAAAACCTATTATATACCAAGGAGAATTAGATTTTCAAGGAAGATTTATTGCAGAAATTACAAGTAAAATAGAAATAAAGCAAAAACAAGAAACAACAGTTAAAGAACCATCTCAGAAAGTAATTAATCGAAGAGTGCAAAGCAGAATCGATGAGGCAGAAGGGAAGATAACACAACTAGTAGAAGAACAAACAGACTTTAGCAATAAATTAACAGAACATTCTCAAGACATAGATAGTATAACAGATGAAGTAAAAAAGATATATGAATTTGATAAAAGTGTAACAGGTATAAATGAATTAATGCTAGAAGATGCATTACCAACCAATATATTAAAATTTGAGGCAAAAGCAAAGACTGTTAAAGGAATTTATCCAAGCAAGAAACTGTTTCCTAGTATAAAGTTATTTCCTAAAAAGGGAGGAACGACAATCACGGTAGTAGTAGGAAGAACAAGTAGATTTGTATCTCCAAAGCCAATACTTCCAAGTAAAAAATTATTTCCAAGTAAAAAACTCTTTCCTAGAAGCAATGGATATTATAAGCAAGAGTATGAATTTCATATCTCGAGACCATTGAGAAATTTTAATGATGTAAATGATAAATTTGTAATTGAAATTGATGAAGAAAAAGGCACATGTATAGCTAAAGTTTTAAGATATATAAAATATGAAAATGGAATTACAACAATATATGATGAACCAAAGGAAGAAATAATAAAAGAAACAAATATAATGCTATATAAAGGAACTAACTATGTATACATTAAAGAATTTAAAGATTGGGAAATGAAAGCTACATACATCTTTAACAATGAATTAAACAAAGAATATGCACCTAGAGTAGAAACAAATTCTAAGATAAAACAAGTATCTGATGAAATAAACTTAGAAGTAAGTAAAAAGGTAAATCAAGATGAAGTAATAGCAAGCATAAATTTAAGCCCTGAGCAGATTAAAATTTTAGCTAATAACTTGCAGTTAGAAGGTTTCACTAGTATTAATGGGAACTTTACCATAGACGAAAAAGGAAATATGACTTGCAATGACGCAAAGATAAACGGAGCAGTAATTGCAAATGGAGAAAAGTTTTCAATAGATGAAGAAGGAAATATGACTTGTAAAAGTGCCACGATGGAGAATATAAAATGTAGTGATTCCATAATGAATAATATAACTTGTGAAAATTTTACAATAAAAAATTCCACAATTCAAGAAGGATACATAGAGCTTAAATCAACAGGTGGAAATAGCAGTTTTTCAGTAACAGATACATCAACAGATAGATTAAACTCAGAATTAAGCGCTAGTTTATTAAATTTTAATAGCAATTTAGGAAGAAATGTAGCACAAATTGGAGTAGATATGGCAAGTGGAAATGGTTTTGTTTCAGTTACAGGAGTTGCTGAATGTAGTAATTTAGTTCAAACCTCACAAAAAGAAAAGAAAAAATATATAAGTAAAGTTGATAAAAAAGCATTAGATGTAATAGATGGTGCAGATATATATCAATACCAATTAAAAGGAGAAAAGCCAACAGGACATAGACATTATGGATTGGTAATTGGAGAAGATTATAATTGTCCAAGTGAAGTAAAAGCAGAGAATGGAAAAGGAATAGAAATATACTCAATGGTAACTTTAGCTTGGAAAGCTATTCAGGAATTATCAGAGAAAAATAAAAAACAAGAATTAATAATAAAAAAATTACAAGGAGGGAATAAAAATGGCAGTTGAATTGAAAAGAATAGGATGGAAAGATGAGCCAAGTGAAGATACTCCTATTGACAGTGGGAATCTAAAACAAATGGAAAATAACACACAAGAAGCTATTACAGAAGTAGAAAAGAAACCAATATTAAAAGCAAGAATTAATAGACAAAAATTACAAACTGGTGGTAACTATGGAAAAGCAACAATATCTCTTAGTACAGTTGATATTAATAGTGACAATGAAAAAGAATATCTAACATTAAGTAATAACGCAATAACGATTTCTAATGAAGCAAAATTAGTAAAAGTTGATGTTTTTACTGGAGGAATAGGATTTTTTGGCAATGCTGGAGATAAGGCTGTAATGCTACAAAAAAATGGAAAGACAGTTGAAGCAAGTTATCAATCAAATGATACTGGCTATAATACAGTATGTATAAGTACATATTTATCAGTAAGCAATGGCGATAAGATAAGTATTGTATTAGAAAGTCAAAATGCAGGGGAAACTGAAATATTAGAAGGATATTTACAGGTAATGATTCTTAAGTAGGAGGTAAAAAATGAGTGAAACAAAAAATTTAAGACTGTTTAAACACAATGAACCTCTTGAGACAAATGAAAATAAATTTGACATAGATTTAGCATTAAATCAAAATTGGGACAAGATAGAAGAATTTGCTGGTATGGTTAATGACAAAGTAATAGAGCTTGAAGATAAAGACGAAGAACAAGATTTTAATCTACAAGAGCTTCAAAATGAAATTAAAAAAGACAGAAAAAACATGATAAATTTGGAAACAGAAGGACAAAGCATACATATAGAAGATTCAAGCGATTTAGAGGGACAGTTGGAAGTATTGGGGAATATGGAGCAGGAGACAAGAGAAGGATATAACATATTAGAAAACATTTTAACAGATAAGACAGTAAATGGAATAACTGTAAAAATAAACAAGGATAAATCTATAACATTAAATGGAACAGCAACAGAAAATACATCGATAGATTTTACGAAAAATTTTACAATTACAGAAGAGTCTGTTTTTAGTGGAATGTGCAATGGATATGGATACAATAAAATGCTTACACAAATACAAGGTGCCGATTATAATGTTAACATTCCAAATTCTACCTCACAAGTTTTACAACCTAAAGACAATGTTAAAGCTAGAATATATATTTATGCAGGAACAAGTATAACAAATGCATTAATAAAACCACAAATAAATAAAGGCACTTTAGCAAAACCATACGAACAATACGGAGCAAGCCCAAGTCCAGAATTTCCAAGTGTAATAAGAGCAGTAGGAGATAATGTAAACTTATTAGAAAACACTGCTAAAACACAAACAGTTAACGGAGTAACATTTACTGCAAATGAAGATGGAAGTATTATTGCGAATGGAATAGCAGAAGCAGAAGCTTCCTTGACAATTAATAACCAAATAAATTTAGGAAAAGGGGAATATTGCATAAGTGGTTGTCCAAAAGGAGGGGGCAATAATACATATAGAATAGGTTTGTGGAATAATACATGGGAATCTATTGCATTAGATTTAGGAGATTCTAGCAATTTTACACTTCAACAGAATACAGAAGCAATAAAATGTGCAATAAATATAAAACAAGGAACAACTGTAAAAAATGTTGTATTTAAACCTAAGATTGAAAAAGGCACAGTAGCAACAAGTTATTCTAAATTCGGACAAGGTAGTGTAGAAATAAAGAAACAGAATAAAAATATAATGCCAATAAATACAGAATTTTACGAATTGATTTCAAATGGAATTAAGATTAAATCTGACAGCATGTCAAAAAAAATAACAGAATTTAAAATAAAAAAAGGGCAAAAAGTAGAAATAGCATTAAAGTTAATTACAAAGACAACCACATCTACATCTTTTACATTCCATACAAATGGAGTAGGAAATACAGAGCTGGGATTTATTAATATAAATACTTATAATTTAAACCAAATCTATAAAAAAACATATATAGCAACAGAAGATACAGTTATAGATTGTGCATTGTGGGGGAATGAAAAAAAAGAAATATTTGAATTTCAGTTTTGGGCCGAAATGATTAATGCAACAGAATATGTAGAACACCAAGAACAAACTAAAATACTACCAATACAAAAACCAATGTTAGAAGGAGACTATTTTGTAAAAGAAGTAGATGGTTGGGAAGAAGCACATACTTGGAAGAAAATAATCTTAACTGGACAGGAAAATACATGGCAATTATATACATCTGGAGTTAGAAGATTTGGGTTGGATTTAACCAAGGATTTACCAAAAAAAGAAACAGGAAAATATGCAACAGGTTACTGTACACATTTTAAAGTAGATACAAAAATGACAACCGATTTAACAATGTTTTTACAAGTTGAGCTAGGACATTTTTACGTAGGCATAATAGACCAAAATTCTAAATGGGTAGATGTAAATACACTAAAAAGTGAATTGCAAAGATTATATAATGCAGGAACACCAGTTATTTTATATTATAAGGTAGAAACCCCAACAAAACTACCTTGTACCCCAGAACAAACAGAAATCCTAGACGAACTAGACAATTTCCAAACCTACAAACCAGTAACAAATATAACAACAGATAGTATAGCAAAATTAAAACTAAAATATATAGCAGATACAAAAACATATATAGACAATAAAACAAGTAATTTAGAGCAACAAGTAAATACAATTAACCAACTATTAAGCACAACCAAGACAAGCTCTATACTTTTAGATAATCTACAAACAGATATAGAAAGCGAGGTGTTATAAATGCAAATAGCAAAATTATTAGAGAATTTAATAACAAAGAAGTTCTACAAAAATAAAGAAGAAGCAAATGCTAAATTAGCAGTATTTTATGCAGTTAACCAAATAACAGACGAAGAATATACAACTTTAACTTTAAAAGTAGAAGAAGTATATGCAGAACCAATTGAATTATTAGAAAGAGAGGGAAAATAGTATGGAAGAATTAATACAAACATTAAGCTTTAGTTCTGTAGCTTGGCAAATAATAGCCCCACTAGCTTTAAGTGGATTTGACATTTTAACAGGATACATACAAGCTTTAATAAATAAAAATGTAGACAGCAAAGTAATGAGAGAAGGTCTATTACATAAATGTCTATTAATAATAGCCATAATAATAGGTTACATTGTAGAATTTGCTTTTGGAATAAAAGCAGTAGCACAAATAATAACAGTTTACATTTGCATAATGGAAATAATGTCTATATTAGAAAACTTAAAAAAGGCAGGATTAGACCTAGGAAAATTGGGAGAAATTCTAAAACAAAAAAAGGAGGAATAGAAAATGGCTACAAACATACCATTAACAGGAAATTTTGAAGTAACTTGTGAATACAAAAGAAAAGGAAATTGGGCAGCAAGGTGGCATACAGGAATAGACCTAATTGGAGAAAATGATAAAATTTATTCTAGTTGCAATGGAGTTGTAACTAGAACAGGTTGGGATAATTCTTATGGCAATTTTATAGTTGTAAAAAATAACGCAGATGGTAGATATCATTGGTTTTGTCATCTATCAAAAGTTAATGTAAGCAAAGGGCAAACTGTTTCTAGAACTAGTGTTATAGGAATAATGGGAAGCACAGGAAATAGCACAGGAAAACATTTGCACTTTGAAATAAGGAATGCAAGTAATAAATATGCAGATAATAGCAATCCAGCAGACTATATGGGAATACCAAATAAAACAGGAAAATATAATAGTGCAAATTATCAAATTTCTAATAACACAAGCGAATTAAAAACATTAGCTAGAAATACTAATTTAAGAAATAAACCTACAACACAAGGGACTTCTGCTACATTATATGTAAAAAATACTACATTATATGTGTTAGAGAAAAGTGTAGCAAGAGCAGATGGATTCGTTTGGGATAAAGTTCGTATTCGCGTTAATGGAAAAGAAGGTTATATGATAAATCAAAATTATAAATAGAGATAAGCTAGGCAGGAGATTAATTTCTTCTAGCCTAGCTTTTTTTTCTTATGATTTATATATTTTTTCTAATAAAGCTTCTTCTAAGGTTTTTGAAAAATTTATTTTTAAATCTTCAGCTTTAGTGTTAACCCATTTAGGAATATTTACAGTTTTTTTAATCAATTCTTTTCCCCATTTTTCAGCAAATGAATTTATATCTACTGATATATATGTTTTAAATCTAGAAATATAATCCCAATTTTCAATATCTAATTTTTTTTCTAATTCTTCAAAAGATACGTCTTCAATTTTACTTGCTGGTGGTATTTTTAAATTTTCTTCCATTGCATCTAATATTAGACCAGCGATTAAATCTTCAGCCATTGACATAGATTCTTCTAATGTATTTCCACAAGTAGAAGCACTAGTATTTAAAGCTTTTTCTAAATCTGGAACAAAAATGGAATATCCACCTTCCTTTTCTTCATAAAATAATACTGGGTAAATAACTTTCATGACTATACCTCCTATATATTTACAAGCAGGGGCATTATTTCAACCCCGCTTGTTTTAAGATATTGTTAAGAGTTCCTTTCGGGATATCTCCTTTATGGTTTGGAACTGGTATACTTCCGTTTTATTTCATTGTGTTTATATATGTAGTGTGAACCATTTGTACGAGAATGATACCAACCATTGGAGATTAACAATTTCTCTAATTCTCGAAACGTCATGACTATTCCTCCTAACAATTATATTATACTACGTGCAATACGTATTGTCAATACTTTTTCAAAAAATTTAAAAATATTTTAAAATTATGAAAAAAGGCTTAAAATCAAGGGATGTAAGTATATTAGAAAGAAATAAAAACGGCTTAAAATTGAATTTAAAGAGTTGATTTTTGTTGATATTTCAAGGAAAATGGCTATTGTAGTTTGCAAAATAGGACAGCACATTGACATTTGTTAACATTATTTTATAAGTGGTATTTTTTATTTTCGACAAATTTTTCAAGATATAATTAACATAAAATGTTATACTATTTAAAAGGAGATGATAGTATGCAAGAAATGTATAAAAAATCTCTACAAATGATAAAAATAATGAAAATAAAGAATGAAAAAGAATATAGGAAACTAACGAGCTATTATTTAATTTTATCTGGAGAAAGTTTAAAAGCAATAACACGAACAAGGAGTTTTAGAAAAATAATAAAACTAGCAAAAAAAGTATAACAGTAACCACCTTTGCAAACAATAAGCAGAGGTGGTTTTATGATAGTAAAATTAAAAATAAAAGAAGCTAGAGAAAAAGCTGGATTAAGTTTAAGGCAATTAGAAGAAGAGACAGGAATAGACAGAGAATACTTGTCTGATTTGGAAGAAAACAAAATCCCAGTCGACGAAGTTTTATTTATAGAGATGTTAGTAATTGCTAATGCACTGGCTTTTGATATAAAAAACTTGTTCGAGGTTACACATCTTGAAATAAAAGGGATTGGAGAATTTTAGCTCAAAAAAGCAAAAAGCCACTTTGCCTAAAAAAAGTGGTTTTGTATAATTTATAGGCACTTTCGTATAATTTTTTCACACTTTTATAAAATTTATTATAAAATACAAACATAAAAGAGCTCTTTAATTTTTAAAAGGAGAAATTAATATGAAAGATGTAGTAGTAGAAGAAATAGTAAAAGAATTAAGCAAAAAATACAACAAGAAAGAGAAAGTTATAGAAAAAATGATTGAAAGAAGTATCAAAATAGGCTCTAATGTTATAGAATCAAAGGAAAACATAATAGAGTTTATGCAACATGGTTGACAATGTCAACTATTTGTCAACCATAAAGAAAAT